>NZ_DAOLQM010000061.1:0-9260 GCF_035418125.1 Atribacter sp.
AACAGTATTATAGGTTTACGTCTATTTATCAATTGAAGTTTCAAATCTTTGTCATCTTAAATTTATATTCAATCTTGAAAACTAACGGACTTGATATATCGAGATCATACAAAAGACTATAAAATGGAGGGGCACAGCGTATTATGCCCGATCTTCTTATAATATAGCGACATGCTATGGTATGACGAATCTTGGATTTTCATAATCAACTGGTGCTGCAATAGTGGTTGGAAGTCCATCCAGAAAATACACTTATGATTAAAAATGCCGTCATCCTGAGGCTTTGTACTTTGAAGCCGTGAGGATCTCATCTAATCCCACATCCGTCATCCTGAGGCTCTCGTTTTATAAGGGCATGAGGATCTCATCTAATCCCACATCCGTCATCCTGAGGCTTTGTACTTTGAAGCCGTGAGGATCTCATCTTTTATATTTTAATTTTGGAAAAGATTCAAAAGGATGAGATTCTCACGTCGTCAGGTAGAAGACACTGGACTCCTCAGAATGACAAACTGGGTGGCAGAGATTGCCACGTCGTTCAACCAAAAAACGGTTGGCCTCCTCACAATGACGGAACAGTAAAAAACTCAAATCCCCCTAACCCCCTTTGCTAAAGGGGGAAATTGATCGGCATATAAATATTTTCATTGTTATTTGGTGCTACCATGCAGCATGAGGGTCTATACTGTAAATATCGTAATAGTGATGAGTGATTTTTCTTTACCGGGTTCTTCGATTACTTACATACACAATCAGCAAGGCAAAGAGGACGATTCCAAATCCTAACCACTTCCCAGCATCTCCCCACCCCATAGCGATCAAGAGGTTGGTAAGGGTTTGCAAAAAGATAGCTCCCAAAATAACACCAAAATAATTCCCATCGCCGCCAGATAAAGAAACACCACCAACCACTGCAGCAGCAATGCTGGGCAT
This sequence comes from Atribacter sp., assembly GCF_035418125.1. Classification (NCBI taxonomy): domain Bacteria; kingdom Pseudomonadati; phylum Atribacterota; class Atribacteria; order Atribacterales; family Atribacteraceae; genus Atribacter; species Atribacter sp. Next base: position 934 of record NZ_DAOLQM010000061.1, read on the forward strand.
AACATAATTCGAACCCATATCTTTGAAGGCAATACCCATATTTCCAATCAATAACAACCCTATCAGACTGGCTAAAACTCCACTAATAGTAAAAGCAATACATCTCACCAATTTGACATTAAAACCGCTTAAGTAGGCAGTTCTTTCATTTGAACCAACACCGAAAAGAATCATACCTAATTTGGTTTTATTTAATACAATCATGACTAAAATGGTGAGAACTATTAAAATAAATACCACATTCGGAAAACTACCGGTGGATTTCGCAGCAATAATGGTCAAAACTGGTGATGGTTTACCGGTAATATTTCTTCCAGCGGTATATACATTAATAATCCCTTGAAGGATATTAGCCATAGCCATGGTGACAACTAAGGGTGGAAGCTTTAAATAAGCGGTTAACAATCCATTGGAAAGGCCAACGGCAACTCCAAAGGCTAAAGCAACAATAACCGCTATCCAGAGATTTCCATTTTGACCATCCATGATGCTGGCAGTGAATACTGCTGTCATGGTGGCCATGTACCCCACTGACAAATCAAGACCGCCACCCCCGGCAGAAATAACAATCATTTGGCAAAGCGCAAAGAAGGCAGTAAATGAGGCGAGTTTTAAGGTCAACAGAACCTGATCCACTCTTAAAAAATTGGATAAAATAATTTCACCCAAAACAAAGAGAAGGATGATTAAGATAAAAGCGACCACCACTTTTTTATACTTTTCAAAAATTATCTGAGTTATTGACTTCGGTCGGTTTAGTTCAACTCCCATTTCTTTTCTTCTCCTCAAGCTCTTTCTCTGTTATACAGGGTATAAGCTATTGGTCCGGCAATGGCGATGATAACGATTAAACCAGATACCAAGGTTTGGTAAGCATTGGGAATATTCGCAAAAAAGATAATCTTATTAACAAAGCTCATAATCAAAGCTCCTACTAAGGCAAAATAGACGCTTCCACGACCACCGGTTAATGCAATTCCACCAACCACAGCTGAGGCAATAGCTCTCAAAGTCAAGGGGTCTCCCATCCGGGCGTCTCCTGATTGATTTTGGCCTACAAAAAATAAAGCTGCTAAGAAGATAAAAATTGAATTAATAATGCAAGCCATCAACTGGATCTTTGCAGTATTAATTCCACTGGCATACGCACTGTCATTATTACTTCCCACTGCGTAAATATATCGTCCAGTTTTGGTTTTGCTGATAATGAACCAAAGAAAACAGGCTATTATAATGAGGATTAAAGCTGGTGGTATATAACTACCAAATTTTTTTAAAATTTCTGGTGCTCCTTGTACGGCATTGAAATTATAAAAGCCCTTAAACCAATCAACCGATTCCCCACCGGGAGTAGGTCGCAAGAATAAAGCAATTCCCAACCACATATAAGATGTGGCGAAGGTAACAATCACCGGAGGGATTCTTAAATATCCTATCCCTATACCATTGATTACTCCAACGAAAATTGCCACTCCAAATGTAATAAGCAAAGCATAAATTCCGGTTACTGGATCGTTTTTCTTCATAACAGTTGTTAAAACACAGGTAAAGAGTGAAAGTGCTGAACCTGCTGAGAGGTCTAAACCGCCAGAAATAATAACGACAGCCCCACCCATGGTAAGAAGTATTAATGGCATAAAAGCGTTGATATTTCGAACTATGGCCTTGATTTCAAAAAAATTCTTTTGCAGTACAGCGGTCAGAGTAAGCATCACAATGAGAATCAGTAAATTGGAGTATTCAGGCTTAAATATACCTTTGATGAAGGAAGTTCCTTGCTCGGCTTTAATTATTTTACTCATTCCCTTCTTCACGCCCTATCTTTTATTTTATCCTCATTGAGCAAGCGATAATGGCTTCATCAGTAATCTCATCTCTCTCAAGCGTTGCTACAATCTGGCCTTCGTACATGATTAATATTCTATCGCAATATTGAATTAGTTCTTCATTATCACTCGCATATAATATAACACTCATCTTTTTATCGCGAACCTGGTTAACGATAAATTGATAAAGATCTCTTTTTGCTCCTACATCTACTCCTTTAGCTGGATCGGCTAGTAAGAGAACATTGGTATCAAATGATAGCCATTTCCCGACTACAACTTTTTGCTGGTTTCCACCGGATAGGGTTTCCACCGGCATATCAATATTGGAAGTTTTGATGGACAGGACATCAATAACCTGATCACATTCATTTCGATATTTTTTGAAAGGAACAAAGAGTGGGTGGTTTTGATTTCCCATTTTCGGGAAAATCATATTATTTAACACTGAATGTTTTAAAAATAAACCTTCTAAATGCTTATCGCCGGGAACCAATAAAATTCCATTTTTTATTGCATTTGCCGGTTTATTCAATCGGATTTTATTGTCCATAATGGTTGCATCACAACGTAGACCAGGAAAACTCCCCGCTAATGCCAACATCAATTCGTTCTGTCCCTGACCAGCCAGTCCTCCGATTCCCAAGATTTCTCCCTTTCTCAACTCAAAAGAGATGTCTTTTAAAATTTTTCCAAAATTTAAATTATTTATTCGAAGGATGACTTCATCGGTATTCAAACTTAATTTTTCTTCAAAGGTTACTTTTTGGGTTTCACCAGTAATATAGCTCACAATTTTTTCAGGATCTCGTCCGTCTTTGGTAAAATCGATGTTGGCTACGTTTTCTCCATTTCTAAAAATGGTTACATCATCACATATTTCCATAACTTCCCAGAGCCGATGGGAAGTAAAGATCATTGCTACTCCCTTCTGTGCCAAACTTTTCATAGATATAAAGAGGCTTTTCACTTGTGCTTGTTCTAACGCCGCGGTTGGCTCGTCAAGAATGAGAAGCTGAGGGTTTTCAGAAATTGCCTTGGCTATTTCAACGATTTGCATTTCTCCCGGGTTCAATTCATTTATTTTTTTGTTGATATCCAAGTCGGGGAGCAGTTGGTTTAAAATTCTTTCTGAGAGTTCTTTGGCATGGATATTGTCTAAAAAAATTCCATTTTTTTGTTCAGCGCCCAGCACGATGTTTTGCCACACGGTCAAATCCGGTACTAAGCTTAGATTTTGGAATACCATTGCGATTCCATCTTTCCTGGCTTCACTGGGATTGCGGTATTTCATCGGCTTACCATTATAAATTATTTCTCCTTCATCGGCAGAATAAACACCGGTAATAATCTTGGAAATAGTACTTTTTCCTGAACCATTCGCTCCTAAAAGACCAGTTATTCGCCCCTGGTAACAGCGTAAATTTCCATTGGAAAGAGCAACAACTCCTCCAAATCTCTTTTTAATACCTTTGGCTTCCAGGATTAACACAGCCATCACTCACCTCATAAAAAGATAAAAATAATTTTCTTTTTGTTTCATCCAAAAAGAGGGAGGTCAATAATACTGACCTCCCCTATCAATTGATAAATTAATTTTGAAAAATATTTCCTCTACTCAAAAAGCTCGGCAACCTTTTCTTCTGACATAATTTCACTTAACAAGAAATCATCGGGTTGGTCTTTTAGAAGCTCCCAACCTTCGTCGAAATTCTCATCAGTAATAAACATTCCAACTTTGTAGAAATAGGTATTGTCAACTAATATTCCTGGTTTAAAGTTCTTTCCATTATAGAGCTGTAATGCCATGCGGAAAGCCGTCCCGCCGATTCCTGGAGGATTAGGTTGAGCACAAGCTTTAAAATCGGCACCCTGATCTCTTAATTTCTTCCATTCTTTAAAGAAAGCGGTTCCTGGATCACCGAACATGACTTTGGGAAGTTTATTGGCATCAAGGAACGCCGATAGAACACCAAAGGCCATACCATCTTGGGTAAAAACTGCATCGATTTGCTGCCCGGAGCCGATAATCTGGGTTGCTACTTCTTTAGCTTTGGTTTGATCCCAACCACCAGTAGTATTGGCAATTAATTTAATGTCCGGGTATTTTTTCAAAACATCATCGGTTGCTCGAATTCGATCGTTGTTTGCTGGATGACCATCCAAGCCGTAAATTTGGATAGCATTGCCTTTTTGTAGTGTTGAACAAATGTATTCAGCATTTTTAGTATTCCAGGCATAATGGTCCAGGGTTACATTAAGAACATTAGGGGCAGTGACGGTGGCATCATAGGCAATAACTAAGATTCCTTCATCCTGAGCTTCGCTGATGACACCATTCAGGGCGTCGGGCGAATTGGGGTTAACCATAATAATATCAACACCTTGGGATATGAAATCACGCAAAATGTTGGCTTGCTCGGTCGCATCACCATTGGTTATGTTGTTGACAATTTTATAATCAGCAATTTTCCCGGCAGCTTTATATTCGTTTCCTACTTCTTCCAAAGCGGCAATCATGATATTCCGCCATGAGGTTCCTGACGAGCCAGTAGAAATACCAACCACTGGTGGTTCTTGAGCAATACTTCCTACTGAAAAAGCAAAAACCAACCCAAAAGCTACTAAAAGAGCAACGATCTTTGATATTCTTTTAATCATATTAGTAACCTCCTCATTTTTTTAAATTTTTGAAAGAACAACCTGCTTCATTCTTCACTATAGAATTATATTTCACCTCCCTCTTCAATAAATATTATTATAGTATGAAACTCATGAATTATTTTAAACCACATACTGATTGAGATACTGCTTACTTAAAATCAATGATTTTTTTCGAGAATCCAAGGAATCTTCAAAAGACCGATCTTCGACTTCAACACAGACACAACCTTGGTATTCAATATCAGTTAGAGCGGAAATAAACTTCCCCCAGTTAACATCTCCCAATCCTGGCAGTTTGGGGGCATGAAACTCCAGGGGTGCAGCCAGAATTCCAACCTCATCTAATTTATTTTGAAAAACCTTTGCATCTTTAATATGAACATGGAATAATTTGTCTTTAAACTCATAAATGGGTTTTATATAATCTATCCGTTGCCAGAGCAAGTGGGAAGGATCATAATTCAAGCCAAAATTATCACTTTTTATTTCTTCAAACATTCTCCTCCAAATCGCTGGAGTAGTTGCTAAGTTATTCCCTCCTGGCCACTCGTCGTTGGTAAAAAACATGGGGCAATTTTCGATCCCTATCTTTATATTACTTGCTTCAGCGTGTTTAATAATAGCCGGCCATACTTTTTTGAAGGTTTTAAAATTATCTTCAATACTCTTATTCTTATCTTTACCAATAAAGGTATTGACATTTTTTAGTCCCAATTTTGTTGCTGCCGTAATGACTTTCTTGATGTGCTCAATGTAATATTTCCTTTTTTCCGGATCAGGATCAAGAGGATTGGGGTAATAGCCCAACGCCGATATTTCAATATTCATCTCTCCAGCGTATTTTTTTATTGACTTGATCTTTTGTTCATCCAACTCGTTAACATCAATATGGGTAACACCAGCATATCTTCTTTCTGCTTTTCCTTTTGGCCAACAAAGCATTTCAACACAGGCATAACCATTTACGGACGCAAAATCTACCACTTCTTCAAAACTTAAATCAGCTAAAATCGCACTCACAAAACCAAGTTTAAACATACAAAACGAACCTCCTCATGAATGACAGGATCGATGATGAGAATTGAATACCTATTCAGTTTTAATTCAGCAGTGGCTCTCTTTTTTTTAAGAAAAAAGCTCTCTTCCTGAGTGAAATACTCCAAGAAAAGGGGATTCGCTTATCTCCCAAGGATTTCAAATCCCCTTTCTATTATTAAAAAAATCAGCTCAATGAAAAGGAAAAATATTTATTACTATTTTCCTTTTCATTACAACAAAGACTTAGCATTCTCACCTATCTTGTTATTCTTATTTCATTTGAAGTTTTACATCATAAGGTAGCCCACAGGAAAGAGCATTGTTGGCATTCATAAATATATCTCCATCAATCATCAAACCAGCATTCGCTCCATCAGTCATTGCTCCTCGAACATTTCTAACCAGATTCGAATCTCCGATATTGACAACATGAAGGCCAGCTGCTAACAAACTGTCATATAGCTCGGTGTTAGGTTTAGTTTTGGCTAATACAACTGTATCTACAGCAATGGTTTCTTTTTCAAAAGCATCATTCATCAGGACTACTTCACCATCTTTGATTTCAACAACGGTGGTATTGAGACGAATATTGACTGGAAATTTGAAGGCTTTTTCTTCCAGCCCTTGACCGTTTCCACCATTAAATCGCAGCATCATAACTTCACGATGGATTGGTTCGATATTAGGAGCAATTTCTTTATCTTCAGTTACATAAATGACTTCTTTGCCTCTCAAAGCCAAGGCTTCGGCGGTATCGGTGGCAGCATAATGATTCCCCCAGACTAAAACTTTCTGGCCAATCTTGACCGCTTCGACAGTTCTTTCTTTTGGCCAATATTCACAGTTCTTTTTGGCACAGCGAAGCACATCTTCAAATTTAAATGCTTTTTCCACTCCGGGGATATCAGGAAACACTGTCTTGGCACCGGTCCCGCATAAAACAACATCAAACATCTTAAGCTCATCTGTTTTTGCTATGGTATTGAGCCTCACTTCAACCTTTAAGTTTTTAATTTGCTCTCGAATCCAATCCATATACCATTTCATTTTCGATTTTGGAGGAACCATGCAACAAGTTCTTAAAATTCCTCCCAACTCGTCATCTTTTTCAAATAGAGTAACCTGATGTCCTCTCAAAGTAGCAATTCTGGCTGCTTCCATGCCAGCGATTCCACCACCAACCACGGCAACCTTCAGCTTGGTTAATGCTGGTTTTAAATCTAAGAATCGTTCATCACCAATGGCTGGATTTACTGCGCAACGCATTTCCCTCTTAATATAGAGTGACTCTTTCCAACATCCAATCAAACAGGAAATGCACTTTCTTATTTCTTGAACTTTCCCTGCTTTGGCTTTATTCGCCCAGTAGGGATCAGCGATCATTTGTCTTGATAATCCGACCATATCGGTTTTTCCTTCGGAAATAATTCTATCGCAATATTCAGGGGTTCGAAGAGTATGGCTGGTTATCACTGCAATCTTAACTGCTTTTTTAATAGCTTCAGCGGTATAGGTGTTCCATCCTTCTTCATAATACATTGGATCCATGGTTGGACCGGCAGCTTCGAAGATACCAGCGCTGATATCCAAAAATGCTACTCCAGCTTTTTCTAATTCTTTAGCGATTTCAACCGATTCATCCAGCGTACGGCTACCTGGCATCCATTCCTCTCCAGAATATCTCACTCCGATTGGGAAATTTGTACCACATTTATACTTAATCCGGCTGATAATTTCCAAAACAAACCGCATTCTATTCTTTAACGGTCCTCCAAATCGGTCATTTCTTTTGTTGGTGTAAGGGCTTAAAAATTGGGCAATCATATAACCATGAGCACCATGAAGTTCAACCATATCAAAACCAGCTTGTTGGATTCTCCAGGCGGCTTCGGCAAATTTTTCTATCAAATCATAAACTTCTTCAATCTCCATGCCTCTTATGTCTTTTCCTTTAGCCTCGGCACCGGCATAAATAACTTCATGCCCAGCAGAACCAGGAACATCGGTAACCATGTCGCTACAAGAAATCAATCCTTTTCGAGGGTAAGCAGCCTGACGGCCGGGGTGTTGGATTTGAACTGCACACTTGGCGCCATGACGCTGCATTGCTGTTGCTAAATGATGAAGTCCAGGTATAAAGTAATCAGCATCAGCAGATAAGCAAGTAACTGTAGGACGACCAGTTTCCCTATCAGGAGTTGTTGCTCCAACAATTATCAATCCACATCCGCCTTTAGCAATTTCTTCGTGGTAACGGATCACCCTATCGTTCACTGAACCGTCGGCATTTGCCGAACTAATATCAGTAGGAACATGAACAACTCGGTTCGGTACAACAACTTGAGCAATCTTAATTGGTGAAAATATGTGTTCAAATGGCATGCAATAAAACCTCCCTTTTATTCTTCATTTTTGCTTATTTTATTAAACAAATTTATTATTCTATGGAGTCCGGTGTCTTTTGTCGGACAAGGTGAGAATTCCATCCTTTCAAGTATTTTAATTAAGAATTTAATAAGATGAGATCCTCATCTCCTCGAAAAAGGAGGATTTAGAATAACGCCTTTATTAATCGTTCATACATTTTCAGGCTAGACCTTCATGCTGAATAACAACACCAGATGAGGATGAAAATATTTATATGCCGATCAATTTCCCCTTTAGCAAAGGAGTTTAGGGGGATTTGAGTTTTTTTACTGTTCCGTCATTCAGACTGTGTCACAATTATTCTGTAAATTATTTACCCCCCACTTATGTTAATATTTTACAGTAATATTGGGAATAGATAACCAAAAACTG
>NZ_DAOLQM010000062.1:0-9218 GCF_035418125.1 Atribacter sp.
TTATGATCACTATTCAATCATTATTCAATTCATAAGAAAAGAATGACGATTTAATGAATTACATTATTATACAATTTTCTTTATTGAACACTAACTTCACTTTTGAAATGTCGGTATTTCGTTAATTGAAATTCTTTGATGGCTTCAAATTGACCTGAAAGTCGGATATCCTCTGATGATGAACCAACCATTACATTGAAAAGACCTGGTTCAATAATTAACCGCATATACTCATCATAAAAGGCCAATTGATCAGGAAAAAGAGTAAATACAATGGTTCGTTCTTCGTCAGGTTCGAGATGTATTCTCTTGAATCCTTTCAACTCTTTAACCGGACGAACCAGGGAAGCGATCGGGTCTTGGATATAGAGCTGTATGACTTCATCACCAGCTTGATGGCCGATATTTTTCACTTTACATTGAATTGCAATTTTTTCCAGCGATTTAATTTCTTTTGGAGAAATATTCAGGTCGGAATATTCAAAGCGGGTATAACTTAAACCATGTCCAAAGGGGAAGAGGGCTTGAGCATCGGTAGAAATGTACTGGTTAAAAGCTAAGGAAACTCGATTGTAATACACAGGGAGTTGTCCCAATTCTTTAGGGAAGGAAAAAGGAAGCTTTCCTCCGGGATTATAGTCGCCAAACAAAACGTCAGCTATTGCGTTGCCTCCTTCTTCACCTGGATACCAAGTTTCAATAATGGCAGGAATATTTTCTTTTTCCCATTGAAGCGCAAGAGGTCGGCCATTAACAAGTACCAAAATAATAGGCTTATTCAAACGACTTAATTCCCTTAAAAGCTTTCCCTGCATACCCGGAAGTTCTAAGTCTGAACGATCGCTGCCTTCACCGGATATGGATTGTTGAAAGAGACCGCTATTCTCACCCATAACTGCAACAATCACTTGAGCTTTTTTGGCAATTTCAAGAGCTTCTTCGAAGCCCTCTTGAGAATTTCCGCTGAGATCACATCCTTTAGCGTAAAGTACTTCTCCTTGGGGGAGTTTATTTTTAATACCTTCGAAGATATTTACAGTATTGACCGAATCCTGCCAAACTGCCTTTTTACCTTTCCAGGCTTGCACGCTGGGAATGTGGACTGAATAGCTGTAATCTCCATGGAGGTGAAGACCTTCCCGGGCATTTGGACCAATGATAACTAAAGTCTTAAGATCTTTTTTAAGAGGGAGTAAACCATCGTTTTTCAGAAGGATTATAGAAGCTTGAGCTATTTCCAGAGCTAATTGACGATTTTCTTCAGGATCCAAAAGAGATGGCACCAGAACAGGGTTAATATATATCTCATCCTCAAAAAGACCTAAATGCAGTTTGGCGGTCAATACTCTTCGGACTACCTCGTTAATCAGCTCTTCGCTAATTAATCCTTCCCAAACTGTTTCAAGAAGAGGCTCACCATAACAAATCGTATCAGGAAGCTCAATATCAATACCAGCTTGCAGAGCTTTCTGGGCAGCTTCTTTGGAGTTTTGAACGACATGATGGAGAGTTTCAAGCATTTTAATTGCTTCGTAATCGGATACAACTATTCCAGAGAATCCCCATTCTTCACGGAGGACCTTGGTAAGAAGGAATTGGGAAGCAGTGCAGGGAATTCCATCGATATGATGATAAGCATTCATAACCGAACCAACCTGAGCTTCTTTTACTGCAACCTCAAAGGGGAAGAGAAAGACTTCTCTTAATTCTCTTTCTCCTGCCCGGGCAGGTCCCATATTTCTTCCTCCCTCAGAAATGCCGTAAGCAGTGAAATGTTTGGCGGTGGCCATGACTCCGGTTTGAAGGTCCTCTCCTTGAAGCCCTTGAATATAGGCAACACCTAATCGCGAAACTAAATAAGGGTCTTCACCAAAAGTTTCCTCGGTTCTACCCCAGCGAGGATCTCGAGGAATATCCAGGACTGGTGCTAAACCCTGATGGCCTCCCATACTACGGATTTGTTTTCGGATAACGGCGGTCATCTTTTCAACCAACTCAGGACAAAAAGTACTGGCTAAACCAATTGCCTGGGGGAATACTGTAGCCCCTCTTCCGGTAAGTCCGCTCAAGCACTCCTCATGGATAATGGCTGGAATCTGTAAACGAGTTTCTTTTTTAAGAAAACGTTGGATTGCGTTTCCTATTTCTGCAGCAGTTTGGGGTTCGGCATCTGGATCGCCTATCAGGCGGGTAATTTGGCCAATTCCATGACGCAGGAGATCATTGGCTTTCTTAGAAGAAAATGAGCCGTTTTCCACCAATTGATAAGCATGAACCGAACCTAACTGGGCAATCTTTTCTTCCAAAGTCATTTGTGATAGAAGATTTTCAATCATATGAATTTCTTTTTTCATAGGATAATCACTCCAAATTGATATTTTTAAGATTAATTCCAAGCAAAACTATTTTTGGTAGAGATGACATTTCACTACAGTACCATTTAAAGAGATATCTTCGGGAATTTGTTGTTTGCAAATATTTTGAACTTCCGGACAACGGCCGGAAAATTTACACCCCTTGCGAAGGTATTCTTCTTTTTCTTCCAAAATTTTAATGGGAACTTTTTCTGGTATTTGAGGATCCGGTTGAGGGATAGATTCGATAAGGAGTTTGGTGTAAGGATGTTTCGGATTCTCCAACACTTGGTCAACCGGACCGATTTCAACAATATTTCCTCTAAACATGATGGCTATCCGATCACTGATATAGTAAGCAGTAGCCAAGTCATGAGTAATATAGATTACACTCACCCGAAAAGAATCGCTCATTTTTCGAAAAAGATTTACTACCGACATTCGCAGAGAGGCATCAACCATCGATACTGGCTCATCAGCGATAAGAAGTGAGGGATTGGTTAAAAGAGATCGGGCGATAGATGCTCGTTGCAGTTGTCCCCCAGAAAGTTCACCGGGATATTTTCCGGCGATATCGCAAAGAGATAAACCAACAGCTTGAAGTTTTTCCTCAATTAGCTCCTCAGCCTTTTTCATGCTCTTGTCTAAACGGAAGTTTTGGATGGTTTCAAAAAAATAATCTTCAACTTTGCGTAGTGGATTAAAAGTTTCAAAGGGATTTTGGAAAACAGCTTGAACCTTTTTAAACCAGGCTTTTTTATCTCTCAGCTCAACCAGATTTTGATTTTCATAAAGTAGCTCGCCAGCGGTCGGATATTCAAATCCAAGAATCATTCGGGCAGTCGTCGTTTTCCCGCAGCCACTTTCTCCAGCCAGAGTGAAGATTTCAGCTGGTTGAACGGAAAATGAAACTCGATCCACCGCGGTAATTTTCGTTCGAGAGAACAATCCTCCTAAGGAATATATTTTGGTTAGATTTCGTGCTTTAAGAATTGCAGTCACATGATTCCCTCCTTAGCCAGCAAGCAACTTTATGGTTTTGGGTGCTGTTATTAAGGTCGGGTACTTTATCTTGACAAAAGTCAGAAATTTCAGGACATCTCGGATGAAAAGGACATCCCGATGGGGGATTGAGGAGAGAAGGAGGGGCGCCAGGCACACTTTTTTTGGGCATTTTATCTCCAATCCGAGGAAGAGAATGTATAAGAAATTTAGTATAGGGATGAAGAGGATTGGAAAAGATTTCTTGAGTCGGTCCTACCTCAACAATTTTACCGGCATACATAATAGCCATACAGGTAGTGATATTAGCGTGAATACCCATATCGTGAGTCACTAAAACAATAGTATTTTTGATTTCTTGCTGGATATCCCGCATAAGTTGGAGAACTGCTCTTTGAGCTACGACATCAAGAGCCGTGGTTGGTTCATCGGCAAGTATTACCTGGGGCTTCAGCAAGGCGGAGAGAGCAATAGCGATTCTTTGTCGCATTCCTCCTGATAATTGATGGGGAAAAGCATCTAAAACCTGAGGTGAAAGCCCTAATTGTTCAAGATGTTGGCGAGCTAAAGAAAGAAGTTCGCGACCGGCTTTTCCTCGAACGTGACTTTCCAGAAAATCCAAATAGGTTACCTTCAGCTTTTTAACCGGATTAAAAACACTCATCGATCCTTGGGGGATATAAGAGATATAAGACCAGCGTAACTCTCGTTTCTCCTTCCCGTTAAGGCTGAGTGCATCGATAAAATTGTTTTTAATCAAGTAACTTACCTTTCCTCCAAATAACTGAAGAGGAGGCTCAATAGAAGCAAATAAAGCTTTGAGAAGTGTAGTTTTCCCGCAACCGCTTTCTCCGGCAATACCATAGATTACGTTTTCGGGGATACTTAGGGTCACGTCATTAACCGCTTTTATTGTTTTCTTTTTTCCCAGGTATTCCAAAACATAAAAAGTCTGGAGTTGTTCAACTTCGATGAGTCCATTCATTATTTTGCTCCTATTCTCTGAATCCTCATCCTGGGATCTAAATATTCACTCACGCTGATTGAAAACCAGTAGAGAGCGACTAAAAGGAGGATGGTTAAAATTACTGGGGTTAAAATCCACCACCAGTGTCCAAGAAGCATGGCTTGATAGTTAATTGCCCACTGTAACGTCGTACCCAAGGTAGGAATATCCAAGCTGACCAAACCGAGGATTGCTAAAACAATTTCCATCCCAATAGCCCAGGCTATATTATTGATAAGGGTTGAGAAAATTAGAGGAATGGTTAAAGGGAGATATTCTTTACTTACCAATGAGAGAGTGCCATTTCCAGAAAGAACTGAGGTTAGGGTAAATTCTCGTTCACGAAGGCTTAAAACTTGAGACCGGATGGTTCTCGCGTCCCATGCCCATCCGAAAAAAGCTAATAGGAGACCGGTACTCACTAAAGTTAAAGCTTCGCGCAATAACATAGCAACCAGGACTAAAATCAGAAATAAAGGGATAACTAACAGTCCATCAGTTATTCCCATCAGCACTCGGTCGTAAATGCTCCCTTTGTATCCAGCTATGAATCCGACCAGGACTGCAATGACTCTTGAAATGAGTCCAGCAATAAGGGCAATTATAAGCGAATTGCGTATGGCAAAAGTTGCCTCCCAAAAAACATCCTGGCCCTTAGAATTGGTTCCCAGTATATTGGACCAAGACGGAGCTTTATCGCGTGGAACCTGTAGCCACTCAATGGGGTCATAAGGAGAAAAAAATGAGGCTACGGCTAAAAAAGATAAAAAACAAATAAGGATAAAACCTACAGCAAATCGATAATCTTTAAAAAGGTCTTTTAAAACTCCCATATTTTACCACCTATTTGTGTCGGATTCTTGGATCGAACAATGGATAGAAGAGATCTAAAATTAGAACCGCTGTAGTGATAGTGAGTATAGAAAGAACGGTAATCCCCATAACCAGGTTATAATCACCTCGGGTTACTCCCCGGTAAAGGAGCAAACCGATTCCTGGATAGGAAAATACCATTTCAACAATCAAAACACCGCTGAATACCTGTCCCAAAGCTAAGGCCAACTGGGTAATTTGCGGTAGCATGGCGTTTCGTAATACATAACGATAAATAATAAATCTTTCTTTTACCCCTCCGGTTTGAGCATATTGAACATAATCTTCTCTTTTTACATTTTGAACCAGGAGTTTCATTTGTTGAAACCAGACAGCACCGCCAAGAATGACCAGAGTCATTGCAGGAAGAAAAGAATAGCGCAGTATGGTCATGATGAATCTCCAGTTCAGAACAGTTCTCCTTCCTAACATCATCCCACCAACCGGAAAAAGCTGCCAAACATAGGCAAAAAGGATGAGGACAATAATACCGAATATATAATGAGGAATTGGTCTGATAATCATGATGAGAGCATCTATAATTTTAGACCAGTTTTTACGAGAAAAATATCCGGCAATACCTCCTAATATGTTTCCCAATATCCAAGATATGAGAGTGGAAGTAGCGAAAAGTCCAATGGTCCAAGGAAGATAGGTTTTAAGGAGTTCAGAAACTGGAGTGGGGAACTGGAAAAAAGATGGACCGAAATCTAAGGCAAAAACTCTTTTCCAGGTAGTTATATATTGTTGAAAGAGAGTCCCTTTTAAACCATAAAGTTCCTTAAGTGTTTCCATAAGGCTTTCTACCGCTGTGGGATCCAAGGTGGATCCTTGAGACTGTATTTGAGCGATCATTTCTAAAACTGGATTTTGACCAGTCAAGCGGGGTATAAAAAACACTGCAGTGATTCCACAAAAAATGACTACGATATATTGGATTATCCTTGGGACCAAATAATCTCTGAAAAATCTCATGATTTACCCCCTGATGAGATACCCTGGTGATGGATTACCAGGGTATCTCAAAGCGATTGATATTATTTTTTCTTCAACAAGGGAAGCATGTATTTAAGATTTGGCCAGTGGTGATAGGGTTGACTGTAAGGATTTTCTGCTCCTGGCCAGTTTACCCAATAGGTTTCATCCCAGGCAACAGCACCACAATAACCATAAGTTGGTATAGTTGGCATTTCTTCGACTAAGACCTTTAAAGCTTCAATTCCTAATTCAACAGTTTCCTCAACGGCAGCAAATGGATCGGTTTTTTCTAGCTTTTCAATGATTTCGTCTAAAACCGGATTGCACCATCGGGCTGCGCCACCGGGTCCAAGTGCTACTGGTTCTCCAATTGGAGTGAGAAGACGTGAATGCCAGGGATCGAAGGTTCGAGAAAGGTCAACACCAGCACCCCAAGGTTCAGCAGCTGGCCATTGTGTGGAAACATCAAACTCACCATTAAGGACCAAAGTATTGAAAGCTTCAGTTGGTCCTGCTGAAGCATCAATTCCGAACTTCCTCCATTGTTCAGCAGCAGCATTGGCATTTTTCAACTGATGATGAGTAGGACTGGGGTCAGAGAGAAGGTTAATTTTCCATGGAGATCCATCGGGCAAAAGCCATTTTCCGTCTTCACCTTTAGTAAAACCGTTTTTCTTGAGTAATTTTTCAGCAACATCCGGAGCGTACTTCCACCATCCTATGCCGAATAATTCTTGTATTTTGGCTGGATCATCCGGTATTGGATAGCCTCTTTCTTTAGCGGCTTCTACAATTCGATTAGGAACATCAGGATCATAGGGTTTGAAGGTTTCTCCATTACCCAAATTAAGTTCGAAATCTTTCAACCAATCCTGCATTGGAATAAAGAAAGCTTCTAAATAAGCAGGAACTGGAGGGAGATGGAGATTGCTAACCGGTGCCATCAAGTCGAATGCAATCGCCATATAGTCGACAATGTCAATTGCCAAGGTTAAAGCCCAACGCACCTCTTTATTGTCGTAGGGTGGTACCAGGTTGTTGAACATAATCCCGGTAATGCACGGATCAATGTTGACTACCCAAGGCCAATCTCTCCGCCAACCACGGGCAGCGTCGCTTTTGTCTAAAACAGCTCGCAGCCCTTCTGGGGTATGTTGAGCCATGTCTATTTCATGACGGAGCTGGGAGAGAATCTTTCCTTCTTCGCTTTCAAACCATTGGAAGAGAACGTATTTCGGTTGAGGCTCTCCAAAAAGTTTCCCAGTTGGTGTTTTATCCCAATCTTCTCTTCTTTCCCAAAGGGTCCAGAATCCAGCTGGATCATAATCAAACAATACATAGGGACCATTGCCCACCGGAGGATTGTATTCATAGGTCAACTGGTCTTCAACATTTTCGAAAATATGCTTCGGCATGATCCGGAGGCATCCCCACCGATCTAAGAAATGGGTATGGAAACGAGAGTTTGGAATTTTAAGGTCCACTACCACAGTGAGGTCGTCGATTTTAGAAACCTTTTCAACATACTGGACCATTGGTCCATGGTAGAGGAGCCCTTGAGTGTTGATGTGGATGTCAATGGTAAAAATAACATCATCGGCAGTGACCGGAACTCCATCGCTCCAGGTGCAACCTTCACGCAAATTGATGGTCATCTGAGTGAAATCATCATTATAAACTGGAAGACCGGCAGCCATACCAGAGATGATTTCTCCAGTAGCGTAATCAACTGTCCACAGTGGTTCCAGGAGGAGCTGTTGGATTCCACGATCCTGGTTTCTCCAACCAGCCCAAAGGTTGAAGTTATTGGGCATTCCAACCCGGCCGGTTAATTGGTCAACAACTAAGGTTTCTTCTCGAGAAATTCCAGCTGGGAGTTGTGCCGAGGCAACGAAAGACACCAACAAAAGCATGCCAAAAACCAATGATAACCATATTCCCCACCTATACTTCATTAAACTTTCCTCCTTTATATTTAAAACAACCTCCTAAAAAATTAATTTTTTAAACACAATTTGCTTTAGTTTTTGTAAATATATTTATTTCCTCTGTTAGATCCTAAAAAATCATAGAAATTTTACTACAATTATTATTCAGTTTTTTTAGTAAGATTATCCCAGGTATACAATCGACAAGGTAAAATGACCTTTCTTCTATCGCCTCCTTTAATGGTTTCTATAAGCATGGTTGCTGCTAATTTTCCCAATTCTTCCAGTGGTTGCTCAACAGTTGGAAGAGGTGGATCAGTATATTTCACCGCTTCAATTCCATCAAATCCGACAATGTCTAAATCTTGAGGAACAATTAGGCCTTTTTCTTTAGCAACTTGAAGCGCTCCAATAGCCATTTTATCGTTAGCAGCATAAACCGCAGTTGGATAAGGTTTTTTTTCGAGAAGTCTTTCCATGGCTGTTCTTCCGCTGAGACGTCGGAAGTTGCCTTCAATAATATACTCTTTTTTTAAGGAAATGTCATGTTCAAGAAGGGTATCGACATAGGCTCTATAACGTTCTTGAGCATGGAGATGATCCATCGGACCGCGTATATGGGCAATGCGCCGGTGTCCCTTTTTGATTAAATAAATGATTGCTTCTTTGGTGCCCCCATAATGGTCAATGTCAATGTAACTGACTCCTTCACCATCAACTTTTTGATTCACGATAACAAAAGGGAAGTTTTCCTTCACCAGATCACTCACTTCAGAATAGGAAATTGGCCAGTGAGAAAGAATAATCAGCCCTTCAAATAAGCGGTTATGGGCAATATCCAAGAACGCAGTTCTTTTATCCAAAGGATGTCCGTTGTAGAATTCACCTTTGACTAGCATCTGGAGATAGTATTCATGAGAGGATACTGCAGTGAGGAGACTGTTAATCAACTCTCCATAAAAGGCAGAAAGCTTACCTTGTTCTTTTATAAAGGCACAGAGAAGGACGGTATTGGTTTTTCCCTTAATCAAACTTCGAGCTAAGATATTGGGATGATAGCCGAGCTTTTGTGCTGCA
>NZ_DAOLQM010000063.1:0-7468 GCF_035418125.1 Atribacter sp.
CTCATCATCGTCGCCTCCGCCTTTCTAATCGCTGGTATTGTTGGCCGTCTTACCGGTATTGATATTATCAATCCCACCATCCAAGGTCCTATTAATTCCCCATCATGAAACAAATCAATTTAATTTCTCAAAAAACTACCTACAAACTCACTGGGCCCGGCATTGATCCCAACCAAAACGGCACCCCCGTTGCCACTCTTGAAAAATTAATCAGTAATTTTATTGGCATTCTAACTCTGGTTGCCGTTATTTGGTTCACTCTTCAAATAATTTTTGCTGGATTAGGTATGATTGGAGCACAAGGAGATGAAAAAAAGCTCGAAGAAAATCGTTCCAAATTAACCAATGGAGTTTTAGGATTATTTATTGTCGTCATTGCTGTGGGCCTTACCGCTCTCTTATCCAAATTATTGGGACTAAGCAACCCCTTCGACCTTGAACCCATTTTTAAAGGAATGGATTTATAATTTTATGGCTATCTGCAACCCTCTTATAAAAAATTGTCAGCAACAAACCGAAAATCCAACTGTTTATACCAACAATGTCATTCAGGCTGTTTTTTCCATTTTCCTGATAGTTGGTGTTCTTTATTTTGTCTGGCACGTAGTAATGGCAGGTTATCATTTCATAAACAGCCAAGGCGATCCCAAAAAAATTGAATCAGCTAAAGACCAGCTTACTAACGCCTTTATAGGTATTCTTGTCATTTTCGTGGTTTTTGCCCTTCTCAAATTTGTTGGTTATATTTTAGGCATCAACAATTTAGAAAATCTTACTCTAAGCCTGCCTACTCTTTAACTTTTTACTTTTAATTGTTAGAATTTATTAATTATATTTTAAAAATTTCAATATGTTTTCAAAAATCAAAGAAAAACTGTCCTTCGCTCTTATAGCTGCTCCTATTTATGCCCAAGAGACAATAAAAATTGAACCAGGGCCAGAATTTGGTAAGGAGGTAACTTCTATTACCATTGGCGGAATAGTTTCCGGCGCCATCTCATTGGCTATGTTAGGAGTCGCCATTGTCTTTTTCTTCATGCTTATTTTTGGTGGCCTAAAATGGGTCATGGCTGGCGGTGACGAAAAGAAAGTCGGCGAGGCTCGTGGTCAAATTACCAATGCCCTTGTTGGCTTGGTCATCGTCTTTGCTGCTTTCGCCATTATGAAACTTGTCGAAACTATTTTTGGAGTCAAACTTCTCGGCGGTATCTCTATTCCTACATTCAACCGCTAAGTTTCTAAGTCAACTTATAAAACCCCCTGCGTTAATCGAAGGGGGTTTTGATTTATACTATAATGATTACATGAACAAACTATTTATAACTATTTGCTATTTACTATTTACTGCTTCTCTCTTTTTGGCTTCTCCTACCTATGCCGCACCCAAAGAATGGGGAAACCGTTGTGTTCAATATGGTGATGTTGCCACTATTCAGGGCATCGAATGTCTTTTTTACAACATTCTCCAGGTTATTGTTATTCTTGCTGGCTTAGCTTTTTTTTATATGTTCATCAGTGGAGGTTTCAAATATCTCACTTCTGGCGGCAATGAAAAATCAGTTGCTTCTGCCTCCTCCACTCTCACCATGGCCATTCTTGGACTGGTCGGTATCATCGCCTCTTGGTTAATCCTAAAATTCATTCAGGATTTCACTGGCGTAAATGTTACCATTTTTCAAATTCCCGGCTAATGAAAAAAGTTTTTATTGTTTCTTGTTTCTTGTTTCTCGCCTCTTGTTTCTCTTTCCCTAAAACCGCCCACGCTTTTTCTCTCTGGGATCTTCTTTTTCCACCGACTCAAATCAAAAACGCCACTCGAAAAGCCCCAAACAAGGCAGTTGCCCCTGAAATTCCCAGCGATGATAGTTACTCAAATACATTAAAGAACAACACCAAAACCTGCAATGGCGAAACCGTCGTCTCCAACAGCTGGTCTCCAAAAACTGAAGATATCTTTGATGAAAATGGCAACAAAATTGGTACCACCGAAGTTCCTCAAGATGCCGAAAACTTAAATGGTAACCTGGATTTAAAAAATATTTCAAATGAATATTACCGAAACTTTCAATCATTTTTTGCTAGAGGTGCTATCAAGTGCACTCAAGCTGCTGCCAACAGGACTTTTAACAGTCTGGAAATGAATGGTACCAGCGCTTCTCTCCGTTCCTTGCCAAGCAATCAAATTAATTACTATCGAAGCCAATTCCTCGTCGAAGCCACCAATTCTCTCAACGAAAGTGAACAACTAGACACCGTTGCCCAAGATTACCAACTTGTCTGGGATTGCCAAGGTACCTGCCAAGAACTAAATTCCGCCACCGACACTTCTTCTTGCCGTCCGGTTTATCTCAGTGAACTTGTTTTTGGCCTTCAAAACGAAAAACTGTATTATCCCAAACCTGATTCTGAACCTGAAAATTTCCCCCCAAACATTCTCACCCCGGTTCTCGCTCATTATAGCGGTTCTTGTGGTAGCTATGGTTGTTATTCCCATCGTTCCAATGGAAAAAGTTTCGTTCCCCTCCCCAAAGAGGATTATTTACTATTCTACAAACAGCTCAATTTCATCCCCAAAGGTAACGTCAATAGTAAAGTAACCATTACCAATTATTATGGTTGGGACATGAATACTGAAACCGCCACTAACCCACGCGATGAAACCTATGATCGGACTTTACCAAACGCCGCTTCCGCCTATTCTCCCAACGCCAATACCTTATCTTTTGTCAGTCCCAGCAATCAAAAATCCTTGGAAAATACCGATATTTGTGATGATACTACCATTAGTCCCTTGACTAGCCGGGACGTACCCCAAGAATTAAACATTTCTGCCTTCGTAAAAGGACTAATTAAACATCTCGCTCCGGGCGAGAGTTTTTCAAAAAGTTATTCAAATCACACCGCTAGCACCTACGACAAGCAAATTGAAAATAATGTCAAAATCAGCGAACAAGCCTATTCAAACATGCTCCCTTCAAAGGTAATTGAAGACAACAAACTACTAGAGGAAAGTTTTTCCAGTAAATCCTCTGCAAACGGCAATGCTCCTATTGTCGACCCCGGCTATCGTTCCGACAAAATGTACCAAGTTATGCGTTCACTTCTTCGTCCATCAAATTGGTAAATATTTGTTAAAATAATCTTATGGGTAGCCCCACCTTTAAAAAAATTTTTCTTTTCCTTCTCCTACTCTTCTTCTCCTTCTCTTCTATTCCTACCCTTGCTCAAAATGAACCAACTCCTACAGGCGCTCCCGCAAGTAGAAACAATATTATTCTTCAAAAGCAAAAGGCCATACAAGAAAACACTGGTCTTGAATCATGGACCAACGAAGCTATGGGAAGCAATTTCACCGCTCTTTTCCTTGGTCTAAATGGTTCTGTGCCTGAAGAGGTATTTGATTCTATGGAAAGTGGTGAAGAGGAAGAGATTTCTTATTCTCCTGGTGGTGCTATCGGTGATGTCAACCAGCGTATCGCCTCCCTTTATACTCCCCCAGCTTCTGGCATTGAGTATTTAGCCCAAGTTAAGGATAATTTTTTAGGAAAACCTGTTTATGCCCAAGACAGTACTTTTCAACAATTACAGTTTTTACTTCCCATATGGCGCTCGTTTAGAAATATCGTCTACGTTTTAGCCACGTTACTATTCATAATCGTTGGCCTAATGATTATTCTCCGGGTCAAAGTCAGCCCTCAAGCAGTAATCACTCTCCAAAGTGCAATCCCCCAAATTATTACCACTCTAATATTGGTCACCTTTTCTTATGCCATTGCTGGATTAATTATCGATTTTACCAATCTGATTCAGGGAATATTCATGTCTGCTCTTTTTTCAGCCAGTGGCAAAAATCTTACCACCGATTATCTTTTTGAAAGTCAATTTTGGCACCAAACCTGGATAAACGGACTTTGGGATGATATTCAAAAGCTTTTCGTAAAATATCCCACTCTCGACTATAGTTTTTCTTCTCTTACAAACATGGATGCAAAAATATTTAGAGGTCTGGCTCGAAGATTATCCCCACGTCTTACCACTGGCGTTTTCCTTGGAAAATTAATTGGCAAAATTACTGTTGGTTTCATGGGTGATTTATCGGGCGGTATCGGTGGAGCCATTTTACCCCTAATTACCTCCATTCTTGTCTTTATTTGGTCAATAAAATTGTTTTTTGGTTTACTCAAATGTTACCTTATGATTCTTTTTAAGATCATTATTGCTCCTTTAGAAATCGGTATGGGAAGTATTCCAAACTCTAAAACGAATTTTTCTAGCTGGTTTATAGACATTCTCTCCAATGCCATTACTTTCCCCGTCGTCGCTATTTTTATTGTTCTTGCAAACGTAATTGTCGATGTCTTTGAAAAAGGAGCTCAAGCAGGAGGTTCTTTATGGATGCCGGGACTTATCGATGCTACCCGTCTATTCTCTCACCAAGATAGAGCATATGTATCCTTGGGCGCCGCCCTTGGTCTCGTTTGTCTATCTCTTATGAGCAAACTTCCCGACCTTATTCCTGCCGCAATAAAGAATATGAAAGGCGCCGACTTCGGCAAAGCTATTGGTGAAAACCTAAATCTTAAAAATGCTCCCATTATTGGCGGAGCCATCAAAACCACACAAGCTGGTGTTGAAAAGGCCGGTACAGAAATAGTTTCTAAGTACGTTCAAGGACCAGTGAAAGATAAATTTACGGAAGTTAGCACAAGGGTAGGTTTTGGTAAACGTAAATCAAACCCAGAGCCAGCTGCAGAACGATCAAGCGAGGAAAACAAAAGTGGCTTTTCAAATTAATTTAATCCATGGATAAAAAAAACAAAGAAACAAAAAAACAAAAATCTGATATCAGTAAAAACCATAAAACAGGTTTTAGTTGGGGTTAAAATCCTTTCTTTTTTAAGCCTCTCTTATAAAATCTTTCTGTCTACTACCCCTAATCCTTCTTTGTCGTTGCAATTTTCTCATTGCTTTATACACATCTAACCTCTCCATTATTTCGTTCCACTGTCTTTTTGTTATAAAAGTTCCCGCTTCAGGAGACAACTCCTGTTCACTAGCCATTCTCCCCAATTCCCTAATTGAATCCAAATTCCAATCTAGTAGAGAATTTGTCGTCGCCATTTGAACCACTCCAGCCAGCCACAAGACTTTCAAATGTTCTGGGCCCGTTTTTGCCTTCGTTATCTCATAATCACGCCCGCCCAAATTTACTCTTTTAGGCAAATCACCACTATTAACCTCATAACGCCTTCCATTATAAATAACATATTTTTCCCCATTTACTTTCTGAACTTTCAATCTTACTCCATCAGGATCAGTAATTTCGTCGTTTTTATTATCAACAAAAGAAACTCTCTCCTTACCAAAATCAACATATTCTTTTCTATCCAGAGAACCTATCATTTTTCTTTCCCCATCGAGCTGAGCATACTTCATCCTTTTCTCACGATCATGAATTATTGGCACATATAAATCCTTTTCCTTATCAACAACTAAAACGCTCATCGGTGGATCAGCCTTATTAAAGTAATCAACCGCTTTTTTCAAAAACTCATGATTTATATCCTTAGGCAGAGGAACACGGTCTTTTAACAAACCAAACAATGGAAATATTTTACCGCTTATAAATACACTAAAAAAATATTGGTAACCACCATCAACGAAATTATCTATATTATCGTATACCTGGGAAGCTTTTAGATGTTCTTTTGGAAGAATTCTATCATCCGATTTCAAAGAAACAGTGTATCTCAACCAACTTGTTGCCCCAATATTGTCAATCAAATTCAAATGAAATCTTGGCCCAACAGGACGACCTTTCTGATCCCTATCACCTCTCCAGTAGCTAATACCTATCATATCAGCCAACTCATTGTTACCTACTAGGGTTCCCCTATTCCAAACAGCTACCTCTTGTGTAGCCACCGCTAAACTTTCAGCTAAATATATTGCTTTTTCAGAAATATTCTTTTTTTCTTCCTGACTTATAGTCGAATTTCTAAAAAAACCATCCCCAGACAACTTGGTAATCAAATATTCTCTCGCCATTTCTTTTACTGCACCACTATCTGCATAATAGTTAACTTTTATATCACCAAGCTCTGGATCATTGTCTCTTTTTATCATCAAATTATGCTCCCTGTGTGCAATAATGCGATTAATTATCTCTTGTCTCTTCCGACCATCTTTACTAGACCCGCCAATATCAAATTGACCTGCTTCTATAGAAGCCATCATTTCACTTAATAAGTTTTCATAATTATAGTTGGCCTCTTGTAGGCTATCCCACGCGACAGACACAGGTATACCATTTGCCCCGTCAGGATTAAACAAAAACCTAATTTCCTCTCTTCCGAGTTCTCTCCCCCTACTTTGAAGCGCATCTGCCGCACCAGACATAGTCAAACCCCCTTCTCTGTAAATCCAACCCGCACTCAATTTCATAAAATAATCACAATGTTTTAGTTTTAATCTAGAATTAACTTCTAAGGCCACCTTGGGATACATTGATTCTATTTTTGTTTCCAAAGCACTAATCCAACCTCCAGCCTTATAAATATTGTCGATATCTCTTTGGCTTTCAATCATGTCTAAAACTTTTCTTACCTGTGCAAGCTGCCGGGCTTCGCTATCGATGTCTTCCAACCCCTCTAATATTTCTGGAACCCCATCATCTTGAATCTCGCCAACATCTTCGCTCTCACTTCTATAATTATCATTTCCTCTGTTATAGCCGACTCGATTTTTTTCCTCTAGTCCACCCTCTTTTTCCCTACCCAACCATTCCACCACCATTCCCAACTGATCCTCTTTCGTGCTGTCAACTTCCAATAATATCAATTTCTCTAGTGCCTTATTTATTTGGTCTTCTAAAACCTTCTGTCCTGTTTCTCCTGCCTTAGCTACCCTTTTTCTAACTATGTCTAAAGGATCTAATATTTTTTGGATTTCAGGTTCATCTATTATGGAATCTCTTACTTTCTTTTCTAAACCATTCAATTCCTCTGGCAATCTTTCTTTTATTTTCATTATACTTCCCACTCCTATTGCCTCTTTATCTTCATTGCTACCCCCAATCAAAGCCTTGGCCGTCCCCAAAACTAAAAGTTCTTCTGCCTCTTTCGCTAATTCTTTCTGTTTTTCCGTCTTTCTATCGTCATCTTGTACCAACAAAAGATCTCCTGCGTTTCGAAAACCATATCCTACCTCAGTTTGAATTTGCTGAAAAATGCCAGCCCGTTTTATCCACGCCTCTTCATCAGCATTGCTAGTACCCATTAAATTACCAACTAAATCGGCAACTTTATCCACCCTATCCTGTAAATTTGGTTTCTTTGATAAATCTTCAGGAGTATGACTGACAAACTCACTCATGCCCCAATTATAACAAAATCTCCGTATTTTTTTCTTTTATTCTTGTTTCTAGTTTCTTGCCTCTAGTTTCTCTATAATGTATCCATGCCCTCGA
>NZ_DAOLQM010000063.1:7568-9214 GCF_035418125.1 Atribacter sp.
TTCTTGTTTCTAGTTTCTTGCCTCTAGTTTCTCTATAATGTATCCATGCCCTCGATCGAATCTATCGAACTCCACCTTCGCACTTACCGTTCCGCACTCAAATCTAATCTTGAAGTTACCGTTCACTCTCTCACCAATTCTTACCTAAAAATGGGCACTATTCTCCATCCGCTTGCCTCCGATCCTACCAAAATCGACCCTTCTGCAATTGTATATTCTCTTCTTCGCCTCCCCAAAAATATTGATAAGGCAAAAAGTATCGTTATGGGTCAAGATCCAAAAATATTTGCCGACTCTGGTTTAGAAAATGTTCTTTCTTGGAAAAAATCTCCCGCTAAAGCCCGTCGTCGTAGCTATTTTTTTAATCCTAAAACAAGCCAAATGGCCTCTTTTATTAGTTCTGTAAGTGACATTGATGATTTGGTAAATTTAGCCATTGCTTATCAAATCGAGTGGAACAAGTTCCACAATCTAGTCACTACCGCTTATCCAAAATTCGAAGATTTTAAAAATGCTCTCAAATCTAAAGAAATACTCAATTTAACTCAACTTTCTCCCTCAGATTGGGATAAAATTGTTATCGCCCTCGGTCGTCACTGGCGCCTCCGCCTCAAACGTGTTTACAAGGCTCCTCGTGATCTTCGTCTTCGTCTTTTAGCTGGAAACTGGATAGACTACACCAAAAGTACCCAACAATGGTGGATCTCTCTAACCAACGAATGTTTTTGCAAACGAGATTTATCTCAATCTCGTCTATATTTTGTCAGTAGCAATTCACATTCTCTCAAAAACATTATTTCCGGTTTTCCTATAAAGTCAGAAAAACTACTCCAAAAATTCACCCCCAAAAATTATCAAGCCACCAATCCTTATCTCGAACATCGCGATTTTTTATACTATCTTTCCCGACTCATGACCAATAATTCCGATTATCAAAATAATTATCAAAAATATCTCCATCGTCTAGGCATTCTAACTCCAAAAAATAATCACTACATGGACATCAATGCTCAAGTTTATCCAATTAATAGTTTAACTAAATCTGCCTATTTAGATCCCCGTCTTACTATAAAAAAGCGACAAAAGATATCCCAAAGTCAGGCCATAATTTTCAATATCGATTATCCTCTTGGTTTTGCTGCCTATCATATTCTCAGTAAATTTTTAGAAAATATTAACCATGTTATGGGTGTCTATATCCTCGGCAAGGCCGCTGTTCTCAATTCCGAAATAGGTGACATTCAAATTCCCCGTCTGGTTTTCGACGAACAATCCCAAAACTCATATATTTTTAAAAATGTTTTTAACACTTTTTTTCCTTTCAACAACCGACAAGGTTCCATCCTCACCAACCAGAAATCAGTTAGTGTCTTGGGTACATTTTTAGAAAACGATTCCCTTTTAAGAAAATACTCTCAAAATGATCTCACTGTTATTGAAATGGAAAGTGGCCCTTATCTTTCTGCCGTCACCGAAGCCACTTATGATACCCGCACCCCCCAAAAAACACTTGTTGATCTAAATTCTGCCCCTTTTGAATTAGGAATCATCAACTATACCTCCGATACACCCTATTCTCAAGCCAAAAATCTTGGCGCAGGTTCACTTGCACTTTCCGGTGTCGAACCTGTTTACCTCGGCTCCCT
>NZ_DAOLQM010000064.1:0-9192 GCF_035418125.1 Atribacter sp.
TTCATGAATTTTATCCAAAATGTCAATTGAGAAATGATTTGGTGTTATTTTGGGGTTGATCCCACAAGGGGGCTAGATAAAGCTTTTGTGGTTTGAGGAGGTATTTCGAAATCCTTAACCGTATGGTCATTTGCGTGGTATCCGTGGGAAATAGGAAGAATATGGATTACTAAACCATATTCCGGTTATCATCACCCGACCAGGAAGCATCTACTGCCCTGAGGGGATATCCCGGCCGGGTCCGTAGAGACCGTGCAGGACGGGTGGAATGTCATCGTCGGGGCAGACACGGAGTGGATCGGGGGTGCCGTCCGGAACTTTGCGCCAAAGAAGGAGAGGAGCATGATCTTTGGCGAGGTTGGGGCAAGCGGGAGGATTGTGGAGGTGATTCGGGGAGATTAGGGGAAAAATGGGATGTATTTTTAGAAGGAGTATGAGACCACATTAACAATCCCATTATTTCCGAAAGTCTCATTATTTTTATTTCCATAATTATTTGTGTTATGTTCCATACTTTTCCAGAGAAAAGAATAAAAGTTCTTTTTCTGGCCGGATGGTATCCCAATAGAGACCATCCGATTTCCGGGATTTTTATTAAACGACATGCGGAAGCTGTATCAAGGTATTGTGATGTTGCGGTTTTGTATATTCACCACTGGTCATTTGGAAAAAGTGCCAAAATTGATTATACAATTGAAGATGGTATAAGGACTATACGCGTCTATCCGGAATCTTTTCATATAAACAACCGATTATTACGCTATTTATTTAATAGCATTTTTAACAATTTTCTTATCAATAGTTATAAGGGACTAAAAGTTGTCCAGAAAGAATTTGGAAGACCGGATGTAGTTCATGTCAATGTCTGTCTTCCCATGGGTATTCTCGCACTTATTCTTGACTTATTTAAAGGAATTCCTTTTATTGTAACTGAACATTCTTCATATTTGTTAAATAAAATTAAAAATCCTTTTGAATATATAGACTTAAAATTAATATTAAAAAAATCTAAATATGTCTGCCCTGTCTCTCAATCATTAAAAATGGCCATGGAAACCGTTTTACGAGAAAATAAGTTTAAAGTGATTCCCAATGTGGTAAATACCGATTTATTTTCTCCTCACCCTTCAAAAAAGAACCGGGAGAAGAAAAAAATCCTTCATGTCTCACTCATGTGTGATGAGGAAAAAGATATTTCAGGAATTCTCTTTGCAATTCATAAAATATTGAAATCAAGAGACGATTTTGAGTTATACATCCTTGGCGATGGTATTGATCGCATGAAGCTTGAAAATCTCTCTATTCATTTAGGTATCAAAGATACAGTTGTTTTTTTTAAAGGGCTTGTCAATACTGAAGAATTATTGAATTTTCTTCATGATTCGGATTTCTTTGTCCTAAATAGCAATTATGAAACTTTTTGCGTGGCATGTGCCGAAGCTCTTGCTGCCGGCATTCCTATCATTGCGACACGATGCGGGGGACCAGAAGATTTTATCAATGAAAATGTTGGAATATTAATTGAAAAAGGAAATAAGGAAGAGCTGATTTCTGCGATTAATTATATGCTCGATAACTCGGGAAAATATGATCCCTCCGTTCTCCATGAATATGCAAAGGAGCGATTTGGTTATGAGGTGGTTGGAAAAGAATTTTTTAATCTGTATAAATCTTTATCGACAAAATAGCAAGTTGGATAACTAAAAGAAAAAAAGGATATAGGATACTATTTCGATCAGAATTTTTAAGATTTTATACAGAGGATTTCTTTATATGGATTATTGGGAAAGGCATTATAGCAAAGGGGGCTCTAGTGGCCCGGGATCAATTGGAAATTATAGATCTTGGAAATGGAATACGATTCTTGAGTTCGAAAATTCTATTGATGATGTGATAGACATTGGTTGTGGTGATTTATCCTTTTGGGAAGGTCGCAATTGTTCTAGGTAGGATATTTAATGGCAATCACCTGGTTAAATAAAGAAGAGCTGCTGACTGCTGTTCAAAAAAGACTTTTATTAGTAGATAAAATTCTTGATATTGGATGTGGGATCAGACCTCAATCTCTGATTGAACCGAAAATTCACATTTGCGCCGAGCCGTTCAGAGATTATGTGGATATCCTTCGGAATCGTTATGCTGGGAATCCACGATACGTAATCATAAATGCAACAGCCGATCTTATACTTAGCCTCCTACCGGATCATTCAATTGACACAATATTTTTAATCGATGTCATCGAACATCTTGAAAAGGATCTCGGTAAAATTATTATTAAGGAGTGTGAGCGGGTTGCTCGCAAACAGATTGTTTTATTCACCCCAATAGGTTTTATGCATCAGGAGGCAAATCCTGAGGGGATAGATGGGTGGGGTCTTCATGGAGGGAAATGGCAGGATCATAAATCAGGTTGGATACCCGAGGAGTTTGATATTACTTGGGATATTTTGGCATGTGATTCATTTCATCAATATAACGGAGTTGGGAAAAAATTCGATCCACCTTTTGGGGCTTTCTGGGCAATAAAAAATATTGAATTCCAAGAAGACTTCCCAAAATTCAGCAAGAAATTAATTGTCTTCTCCCATATCCTACCCCCAGCACCATCAGGTCAGGCCACAGTATTATATCGTTTATTGAAAGATATCAGAGCTGACTCGTATTGTTTAGTATCTTCCACCGACTACGATAGCCCCACGTATCTTCAAACGACCCTGCACCGTCTGCAAGCAAAGTATCGATTCCTAGGAAAAGGAATTCAAATCAGGAATTTTTCTAACCCTCTTGTAAAAAGAGCATCGTTTCTGGGGAACATACTTTTTAGGATTATTTATGATTCCATCCACTTGGTCAAGGTGATGAAGGAAGAGAATGCTCAGGCTATTCTTGTATGTACCGGGGATGCTTCCGATATACCCATTGCATATCTGATTAGTCTTCTCCGAGGAACACCACTTTATTTATATTATTTCGATTATTATTCTGAGCATTGGGCCTTAACACCATACTATCGTTTCGCAAAAATTATTGAAAGTTTTGCAGTTATAAGGGCCAATGGAATTATCGTTCCAAATGAAAAATTGGGATCCGAACTAAAAGAGAGGTTTGGTGTGGATTCAACGATCATTCATAATCCTGTTGAGGAGGTATGTCTAGTCAGTCAAGGTCAGTACGATTGGCCGTTAAATTCAGATGAAATCCGAATCGTATATACCGGATCCATATATCATGCCCAAGCTGATGCATTTAGGACACTCCTCAAAGCAATGGAGGAACCT
The DNA here is from genome assembly GCF_035418125.1 of Atribacter sp. Lineage (NCBI taxonomy): Bacteria > Pseudomonadati > Atribacterota > Atribacteria > Atribacterales > Atribacteraceae > Atribacter > Atribacter sp. The sequence continues at coordinate 3,279 of NZ_DAOLQM010000064.1, forward strand.
CCTCTTAGGGATTTCCGGGTCACTTTACACCTTTATACATCTCAGACGAGAGAAGAGTTAGAAAAGCAATTCATCATCGGACCTTACGAATTACATTCCCATGTTTCTCATTCGATCATTAAAGAAGTCCAGAGGAAAGCCGATATACTTTACCTACCACTTTCTTTTGATCCCAAAATCTCCAAATGGATCGATACATTATCACCAATGAAGATGGGGGAGTATCTGGCGTCAGGACGCCCGGTTCTGGTTCATGCACCACCACATTCATTTATAAACAAATATTTTTCAGAATATAAGTGTGGTGAAGTGGTTGATGACAACAAAGTCGAAAATCTCGTTTCCGGGATAAAAACTTAATCCTTAATAAAATTCATCGTGACAACATCGTAAATAATGCCATTGAAAGGGCAAAGATTGACTTTAATTCCCAAAATGGACGGAAAACCCTTTTAGCTCTCATCTCAAAAAATCAGAAGATTAATACAAAAAAATAAAGGTAATCACCTAAGGTGATTCTTTTTTCATTTTGCTATTGCTACTTCTTATTACTCGGAGACATAAGATGGTTTAGACCTTCCATGACCCTTGGATCATGACAGGGCATTGCATTCAACCGCTCCATTGTCAAAGATAGAAGAGGGGATGTGGATCATGTCCGGACCTTACCATTCCATTCCCCATTCGTCGAGATACAACATCTTTTATGTAGAGAGTGAAGAAATGGCTCCTTGATCATTCGCATTTCGATATTGTTATCACATCAAAATGGATGGCCGAGCTTGTCAGTTCAAGTCCACTGGTCTCCCACTTTCCAATTCATATAATCCCGTTCGGCATTTATATCAAAAGATGCGGTGAATTTGATGATAATAATTTCCGCAAACGGTATTCCATCCCCAGAGAAGCAGTTGTAATAGCGTTCAGACACAGAGGCAAAGACGATAAATGCAAAGGTTGGCCATTCATTGAGGAAGCAGTATTAAAGATTCATCTTAATTCCCCTGTTTATCTTGTCTTTTTTGATAAAACAGGCGGATTGAAAAAATTGAAAAAACGTTACCAAGTAGTCGAATTGAGATGGATCTCAAACCGAGAGTCTCTCTTTGAAGCCATTGCCGCCGCTGATCTCTTCCTGATGCCTTCTGTTGCCGAGGCCTTTGGTATGATGGCAATCGAGGCGATGGCATGTGGAACGCCTATAATTGTATTTGAGGGAACTGCACTACCCGAGGTTATGCATTCTCCCCATGGCGGGATAGCAGTTCCAAGAGATGCCAATGCACTTGCCTGCGCCATTGAGAAAGTATTGAATGACCACGATCTCTATGAAAGGCTAATTGAAAATGGCCGCAGGATCGTTAGAGAAGAGTATTCTTCAGAGAAGTATATCCAGCGTCATATTGATTTGTACAGAAAACTCATTTGTAAAAAATAGGGAATTGATAGAACGTGAAAATCCTAATCCTCGGTGCTACCGGAATGCTTGGCCACAAGGCAATGCTGGTCTTGTCAAACCGTCATGATGTTATTGGTTCTGTCAGGGATAATCCTGTCATTTATCACAACCACCCCGTTTTGAAAGATCTTGAACTTATCGGCCACGTTGACGCAAATGACTTCTCTAGTGTAGAGACGGCAATACAGAGGATTCGACCAGAAGTCGTCTTCAATTGCATAGGGATTGTCAAGCAATTGAAGGAGGCTTATGATCCAGTGCCGAGCATTAAGATAAATGCGCTCTTCCCGCATCTTCTGGCACAACTTTGTGTCCAAAAAAGGATTCGACTGATTCACATGAGCACCGATTGCGTCTTCTCTGGTGCGAAGGGAATGTATACCGAGGATGACTTCCCTGATGCTGGAGATCTATATGGCCGAACGAAGTACCTCGGTGAGGTGGATTATCCTGGTTGCCTGACCATACGGACCTCGATAATTGGGCGAGAACTCGATTCTTTCCACGGCCTGCTCGAATGGTTTTTCAGTCAGCAGGGAAAGCAGGTGAAAGGATTTAAAAAGGCAATCTTCTCCGGACTTACCACTAATGCACTCTCGGAAATTATTGGAACAATAATCGAACAACATCCAGATCTCCGTGGTATCTGGCATGTAGCCTCGAGTCCAATCAATAAATACGACCTTCTCATACAGATTCGAGACCGATTCAGACTTCATATTGAAATTGAACCCGATGAAAGCATCGTCATTGACCGTTCCCTTGACCCCTCAAAATTTATCACTCGGACAGGGATTACAATCCCCCCCTGGTCGACTATGATTGAACAACTCTATCTTGATAAAACACCATATAATCTTGGAAGAAAAATACATGCTCACCAATAAGACAATCCTTATTACGGGTGGTACCGGGTCACTTGGAAAAGTACTGGTACGTCGCCTCCTCTCGGGCGAAATGGGACAACCGAAAAAAATTATCATTTTTTCCCGGGATGAAGCCAAACAACATTTCATGCGGGTAGAATACCTGAACCGCAAGGTAGCAACCGACGAAGTAATTTATAGCAACTTTTGCCGGATGCTGGAATTCAGGATTGGTGATGTCAGGGACTTCCACAGCATTGCAGGGGCACTCAAAGGGGTTGACGTGGTTTTCAATGCTGCGGCATTAAAGCAAGTTCCTTCCTGCGAATATTTCCCCTACGAAGCGGTTCAGACAAATGTGACTGGCCCTGAAAACATTGTCAGGGCAATACGGGAGGAAGAACTCCCCATTGAGACCGTGGTGGGAATCTCTACAGATAAAGCCTGCAAGCCTGTGAATGTAATGGGTATGACAAAGGCACTCCAGGAGCGAATCTTCATTAAAGCAAACCTGGATTGCCCGAAGACCCGTTTTATTTGTGTTCGGTATGGCAACGTTCTCGCCTCACGGGGCTCCGTAATCCCACTCTTTCATGAACAAATCAAAAAAGGAGGCCCTGTCACTATCACCACACCCGAGATGACCCGCTTCCTTCTAAGCCTCGATCAAGCTGTCGATACCATCTTCGAGGCTGTAAGGACAGCCAAGCGAGGTGAGACATATATACCTCGAGTACCTTCCGCGAAGGTGATGGATATAGCAAAAGCGTTGATCGGAGAGAGAGATATCAGGATAGAGATTACCGGAATTCGTCCAGGTGAGAAGATCCATGAAATACTTGTCTCCGAGGAAGAGGCACATCGAACAATCGAACGGGGTAATTATTACGTGATCTTGTCGATGTTACCGGAACTCGTCCGTGATAGTCCCCCATCAAATGCTATTAAAAAGGAATACGGATCGGGCGATAACCTGATGACTCTTAATGAAGTATACGAAACCCTCCATAAATACCACTTGCTTCTTGAGGATCTCCATGAATACGAGGGGGAACTTCTTCGATGAAGGTAATGACGATCTTGGGTACTCGCCCCGAAATCATTCGATTGAGCCGCATCATTCCAAAACTGGACAAGCATTGTGAACACAGCCTCGTTCATACCGGCCAAAATTATGACCCAAACCTGAATGAAATTTTTTTCAGGGAGCTTGAGATCAGGCAACCAGATTACTATCTTGGTGTCGAAGGAAAATCGTTTGGAGAGCAAATTGGCCAGATAATGAGTCGGACTGAAGAGGTTATGGTAAGAGAAAAACCTGAACGTTTATTGATCCTAGGAGACACTAACAGTGGACTTGCCGCTGTTACTGCGAAACGAATGGGTATTCCTGTCTTCCATATGGAAGCCGGTAACCGCTGCTATGATGATCGAGTTCCGGAGGAGGTGAACCGGAGAATTATAGATCATTCGAGCGATGTTTTGATGCCGTATACCGAGCGTAGTCGGGCCAACTTGATCCGGGAAGGGATCCCTAGTCACAAAATCTTCGTCACGGGCAACCCAATCTATGAAGTTGTGGATGCATATAAATCGAAAATTGAATCAAGCAGTATTCTCGAAAGACTCGAATTGGAAAAAGGAAATTATTTCTTGGTAACGATGCACAGGGCAGAGAATGTAGATGATGAATTCCGACTTCGAACTTTGATAAAGACACTTTCAGAAATTTACCATATATACCAAGAGCCAATCATTTTTAGCCTCCATCCTCATACGAAGGACAAGATGCAAAAAATTGGATTATTAATTGAGGGTGAGGGCATTCAGTTTCATGTACCGTTCGGATTCTTAGACTTCATCAAACTGGAACAGAATGCAGGCTGTGTATTAAGTGATAGCGGGACTGTTCAGGAAGAGTGCTGTATCTTCCAAGTCCCGAATGTAACGATTCGAGATGTAACAGAACGTCCTGAAACAATTGAATGCGGGAGTAATATTCTTAGTGGAATGAAAACCGAAATGATAAAAAGATGTATAAATATTGTACTAAATACCGTTAGCAAATGGGATCCTCCTGATGGGTATATTAGGATAAATGTAAGCGATACAATTAAAAAAATTTTAATTGGTTATCATAAGGATTTATATTAATGAGAGTAGGTATTGAATCGATTGTTTTACCCCCTGCGGCAAGCGGTCAAGCAATCGCCTTATATAACTTGTTAAAAGACATTCCAAATGAATTATTTTTTTTCATTTCTTCAAAATGCTTTGAATTTGAACGACCAACAGATTCAACGAAACGATTGAATGTGCAATACCATCGTGTTTATCGGGCACCGTGGCGTTTTGAAAGGGTATTACTTTATTTCTATTGTAAATTTTGGAAGAGTCCGTTATTATGGTATGCAAAAATTATCTCTTGGCAAATTAAAAGAATCCTAAAGCAGGAAAAAGCAGAAGCAATCATTGCATGCACTGCAGATTATCTGGAACCTTATTCATCTTTCTGCGCTGCACGATCGATGAAAATTCCCTTTATTCTATATGCCTTTGATGATTACGTATCCCAACATTGGATAGATAAGTTAACACGGATCTTTTCGAAAAATTATGGACCAATTTTAATCAAAGAGGCTGATCTTGTTATTGCCCCTAATGAATTTCTGCAAAAAAGTTACTATCAAAAATATGGGATCCTACCCATAGTCATACACAATCCAATTGATTTAAAAATATATAATGATTTAAAACCCAATATCTTTGAACCCCCTAAAGATTTAGATCAGCGAAAAAATAAAATAAAAATTGTATATACCGGAGCTATTTATGAAGCTCATTATAGTGCATTTTCGAACCTTCTGAAAGCAATACAAAAAATACCTGAATTGAATATTCAACTTCATATCTACTCTGAATTTTCGAAAGAAAATTTGATTGCTAATGGTATTAAAGGACCTGTTATTTTTCATTCATCTATAAAAATATTTGAGGTAGCACAAATTCAGGTGCATGCAGATATTCTTTTTCTCCCACTTGCTTTTTCATCAAAATACCCCGATGATATCATGCGGACTGCATCTCCAATGAAAATGGGAGAATATCTGGCTTCAGGTGTTCCAATTTTGGTTCATGCGCCTTCTGATTCATATGTATCATGGTACTTTACTCAGTATAACTGTGGTGTTGTTGTTGATGATGATGATCCTGAAAAGTTAGCAATAGCTATAAAAAGTCTTATTAATGATTCGGATTTTCGTAATGGTATTGTAAAAAACGCACGTGAACGCGCAATAATAGACTTCTCTCTAGATAATGCTCAAGATCATTTTAAAAAAATCCTTACACAAATGAGTATTCCGAAAACCTCTGCCGTATAAGCTTTTTTTAAGAGATACAATTTGAAAAGGCCATTCCTTAACATAGGCCATGTAATTATATTTGGTGATTACTCAGTATGAGCCACGTGATTATATCCAACTAATACTTGGACAAGGTCATCAAAAAGATCTCGGTCGCGATGATTATACTGAAACTCCAACTCTTTGAGATAGAGCGGGAATTTTTGGGCATCAACTCCATGATA
>NZ_DAOLQM010000065.1:0-9151 GCF_035418125.1 Atribacter sp.
TTGCGCCCCAACGGATTTTAAGTCCGTTGCGTCTTCCTGTTCCGCCACTCCGGCACGGCGAAAGGAAACCTTTCTGACCACGCCTTACTTATTTTAGCAGGAAAATTCGTAGAGTCAAGCATTTTACTGTATTAATGCAGGGTAGAATAAAAAACCAAGAGTAGAGGTGTCCTTTATAAAGGCATGGATTCCTTACCACATAGAAATTCATACCTTGACAATTATTAGTGTTTCATTGTATATTTTCACTGCAATAAGGTGGGCCGTTAGCTCAATTGGCAGAGCAACTGACTCTTAATCAGTAGGTTGCGGGTTCGATTCCCTCACGGCCTACCAGTTATTTCCCTCATTTTAAATTCCTCTTCATTTACTTTCCTTTTATATCTCTATTTTACCTAACTTATCTTTTCCCAATGCCATAAATCAATAATTCTAAAGTTTTACTCTGATTGCCTTTCGCCTTTCACAACTCACTCCTCACTGCTCATTGTATTTGCAGGATAGACCCTCATGCTGCTTTTACAGCACCAGATAACAATGAAAATATGTATATACATGTTAATCTTCCCCTTTAGCAATAGGGGATAAGGTGGATTTGAATTATTTCCCGCTTCGTCATTGCGAGGAGCGTCCTATGCGACGTGGCAATCTCATTTTGCAAAATATTTTTTATAGAAAAAGATAAAATGATGAGATCCTCACGGCTTCATAAAGCGAAGCCTCAGGATGACGCCAATGGCGTCAGATGAGATCATCACACCCTCAAAAAGCGAGGGCTCAGGAAGTCCGATTAAAGACTTCATTTGATGATATTTTCAGAATAGAAAAAAGAATAAAGACTATTCTTAATAGATTGCCACATCGCTTCGCTTTTCGCTAAGATACCAAAAACCACCACCAACAGAAGGGAAGTCACCCGGTGACGGAGTTGGTCTCAATTTATATAAGGTTGTATTTATAGAAAAAAACTTGCTGACTTCTTCAAATATAAAAAATTATAGAATTTTCCTCTTGACATATATTTGGTATTTTAGTATCTTTATACCTGAATAAAAGAGGTGAAAGAATTGAAAGGAATAGTTAGTCTCTCTGAAGCTAGCTTATTGGCTTTACACAGTATGGTCCTTTTGGCTCAACATGACAGCGAGCCATTAACTATAAAACAAATGGCAGAAAAAACTGCATCCTCAGAAGCCCATCTATCAAAAGTAATGCAAAGGCTAGCTAAAATTAATTTGGTTGACTCCATTCGAGGTCCCAATGGTGGTTTTTACTTAAAAAATCCAATTGAGTTAGTTACGCTTTTAGACATTTACCAAGCCATCGAGGGTCCCCTGGAAGAAGGCAGTTGTTTCAACAAAAATGGGGTTTGCCCTTTTAAAAATTGTATTTTTGGTGGACTTATCGACAAGATGCGACACGAGTTTAGACAATATTTGTCTTCGAAAACCTTGAAAGATTTAGTTGAAAAATCGCAATCAGATCGATAGACCAAACAAAGAACTGATATTTCATTGAATAAACAACTTTTAAACTATTCAAGTTCTTTTTGTAAGAACTAAGCGTTAGTTTATAACAATAATCATTAAAAAAGGAGGTTCATTATATGTTCTGTTATCAATGTGAACAAACTGCTAAAGGAACTGGTTGTACTGCCTTTGGAGTATGTGGTAAAGATCCGGAAACTGCTGCTCTGCAAGATCTATTAGTTTATGCTATCCTGGGAATCGGTCAGTATGCCCACCGAGTACGACAATACGGTGTAAAAAACCATGATGCTGATGTCTTTGTTGCTGAAGCTCTTTTTTCCACAATTACCAATGTTGATTTTGATCCTGAACGCTTAAAATCTTTACTTCATAAAGCCTACAACATCAAAGAAAAGGTTAAACAGCAATACCTCGATGCTTGCCGTCAATCGGGAAAAACTCCAGAAGATTTGAGTGGTCCAGCAATCTGGAAACCAGCTGACAGTTTAGACCAACTGATTCGTCAAGGAGAATCAGTAACCCTTGAAAACAACATTAAAGAATATGGTGAAGATATAGCTGGATTGATGCACCTTATCCTTTATGGTCTTAAAGGAATGGCTGCCTATGTAGACCATGCCCAAATCCTTGGCCAAGAAGATGATAATGTTTACGCCTTTTTCCATGAAACTCTTAATTTTCTTACCAAAGGACAATTTACCCTTGATGAACTGTTAAAAACTGCCCTAAAATGCGGTGAGGTTAACATTCGGATTATGGAGCTCCTTGATAAAGCCAATACCGGTACTTATGGTCATCCGGTTCCAACTGCAGTTCCAATAACTGCCAAAAAAGGGAAGGCAATTGTTGTTTCTGGTCATGACCTAAAAGATTTAGCTGAACTTTTAAAACAAACCGAGGGCAAAGGAATAAATATTTACACTCATGGAGAAATGCTTCCTACCCATGCCTATCCAGAACTGAAAAAATATCCTCACTTCGTTGGGAATTATGGTGGAGCCTGGCAGGATCAACAAAAAGAATTCGACGCATTTCCTGGTGCCATCCTTATGACCACGAATTGCATTCAAAAACCGAAAGAAAGCTATAAAAGTAGAATCTTCACTTCCGGGTTAGTGGCCTGGCCGGGAGTGACTCATATTACTGATCGTAATTTTGCACCGGTTATTGAAGCTGCCTTAGCTGCTCCAGGATTCCCAGAAGACGAACCAGAAAAAACTATCATAGTAGGTTTTGGTCATAATGCTGTAATGGGAGTCGCAGATCAGGTAATCAATGCAGTCAAGTCGGGTGCCATACGCCATTTCTTCCTCATTGGTGGCTGTGATGGCGCAAAGACAGGAAGAAATTACTACACCCAATTAGCCCAAATGGTACCACGAGACTCGGTTATTCTCACCTTAGCTTGTGGGAAATATCGTTTCAACAAACTTGAATTCGGTGATATTGGAGGTATTCCTCGTTTGCTTGATGTTGGACAATGTAACGATGCCTATTCGGCGATTCAGATAGCAGTTGCTCTTGCAAACGCTTTTAACACCGATGTCAACGGTCTACCCCTCTCCTTTATCCTCTCCTGGTATGAGCAAAAAGCGGTTTGCATTCTCCTTTCGCTTCTACACCTGGGAATCAAAAACATGAGACTTGGCCCCAGCTTACCAGCTTTTGTTACCCCAGCAGCTTTAAAAGTCCTTCAGGAGAATTTCAACCTTATGACCATAACTACTCCTGAAGCTGACCTCAAAGCCATTCTAGGAGAGTAAGCTTTCTATAAATGGGGGGAGGGTTCCCAACTCTCCCTCTAAATGCTTACCATCCCCTGTTCTATAAAATTATAGGGAGGATTACCATGAAAATTTTAGAAGTTGATAAAACCCAGCCTTTTGTTAATAACCACAATATCGATGCTCGTAGGATTTACGATTACAACCATGGCCAGATTATCCATATGACTTTACACCCAGGTGAGTCTTTAAAACCACACACCACACCAGTTGATGTTGCTTTCTATATTCTTGAAGGAAGTGGATTGGTGGAAATTGGCGATGAAAGTGCTCCGGTGAATCCAGGTGCTTGCATTGAAAGTCCAAAAGATATCCCTCACCGTCTCATCAATAATACTGACAAACCTTTTAAGTTTTTAGTTATTAAAATGCCCAAATAACTCATTTATCCAAATATTATATCCCCTATAAATTATAAAGCAGTAATTGTTCATCTAATTGAGATAAATAAAATTACAGTTTCCCACAAAAAAGAGGAGCTCTGCCAAGGCAGAGCTCCTCTTTTTTAATCTTGTTTATAGTTATGGCTTTTGCTATTGCAACCAATCCTTGGGAGGCATCAATCTCATTGCACGATTTTGCACTTCTTTGATAGCATCATCGGCAGAGACTTCCTGGGTCCAAATTCTCTGGAGTTGTTCCTGCCACAATTCGCTCAGAGCAAAAGTGTTAGGATTAGGAGTCCATTGTAACGCTGCGTATTCTTCTAAATTTTTGGTAACCAGAGGACGACAAGTTCCCTGACCCCATTCTGAGGTTCGTTTAATAATTTCTTCATTGTTCCATACTGAATTCCGGACTGGAGTCTGGTTGTTATATTTCAAGGAAGCTTCTAACATAACTGGTTTGCTGGAGGCCCATTCCATGAATAACCAGGCCGGCTTCTTGTTTTCAGAAGCAGCGTTCATAGCAATCGACCACGCCCAAATATTGGATTTAATTCCGGCTGGTCCTTCTGGAACATGAAGAGCTTTCCATTTTCCAATGATATTTTGGGCTATAGCTGGGTCATCAAGCTCAGCTCCCCAGTGGTCGGCATCGATGATCATGGCTGCTTTTCCGGCAATGAAAGCGTCTTTTACGTCATACCAGTCTAATGCTGACCAGTCTTTGGGGCCAAAATCACGAATGAGTTTGGTCCAGAGATCGGACATGGCAACTATTTCTGGAGTATACATGGATGGATTGCCGTCTTTGTCAAAATCTTTGGCACCATAGGAAGCAACCAAGCTGATGTAGGCTGAGTTGGCAGTTCCAGCTCCCTTGATACCACGGCAGGTGAAAGGAAGGATATCGGTGATACCATCGGCATCAAATCCAGCTTTAACTTTTTTGGCAGCTTCATATAACTCATCTAAATTATTTGGTTCTGCTACACCATATTTGTCAAATATATCAGATCGATAGTAAAGAGTGTAGGCTTCAACCTGATAGGGGATAGCATAGAGCTTTCCTGCTACCATACTGGCATTAATGGTCATGGGGAAGAAGTCGTTAATATCATAAAAATCAGCATCGGTTAAAGCTGGGTCCTCAAGATAAGCATTGAGGGGTTCCAAGAAGCCACCGGGGATGAATTTCCAGTTGAGCATCGGTGAGGACATAACGATATCAAATTCTGGTGATTTTCCAGTTAAAACTACCGTCTGTCTCTCAAAAAATTGTTGTTCGGGAAGAGTCAAAACATTGACTTTAATCCCAGTGAGCTCCTCAAATTGACCGAGCAAGGCATCAAAGGTTGCCTGCATTGGGTGATTGCAGAGCAGAAGGCTAATGGATTCACCCTCAAATTGTTTCCAATTCACCTTGGTTCCTTCGAATGATCCTTGAGCAAATGCAATTCCAAAAACCATGAACAAAACAACCATAAAAGTAACAAGAGCAAAACACGATTTTTTCATAATAGACCTTGACCCCCTTTTAAAATTAAGTACTAATTTATTTTCCTCACTTTTTTACTTTTACTCATTGATCACCCCCCAAAGCTATTTTTCTCTTCACTTAAATTCTTAAATATACGATGTAGCGTTTTTCCACATTCGGACAAAAACGTTGGTTAAGATGTAAATAATAAGATAAAGGATAACCGCACCTGCCATAGCATAAGCCATATCCCCATAGCGGAAAGCATTCAAGTAAACCCAAAGATGTAAGTTGGTAGTGGAGGTACCCGGCCCACCGCTGGTTGTCGCATAAATGGTATCAAAAATTTTAAATGAAATGACTAAACGAAACATGACCGAAACCAAAACCAATGGTCTCATCAAGGGCCAGGTAATATACCGAAAGCTATCAAATCCTGAGGCTCCATCAACCAAAGCTGCTTCATAGGGATCGCGAGGAAGGCTTTGCAGTCCGGCAAACAAGATTAAAGCGACAAACGGAGTATAAATATAGGCATCAATAAAAGCCAGGGTTAAAAGTGCAATCTTTGGATCGGCCAACCAAGCTACCGGTGAAATGCCAATAAAACCTAGGAAGTAATTTACTACACCACCCGATGTCGAAAGCATCAATTTCCACATTAAGGACAGAAGTATTGGAGCAACTGTTAAAGGAATGATAATAATCGAGCGGAAAAACCATTGGCCACGACGGTTTTTAGTAAGAAGGTAGGCAATTAAACTTCCTATAGCCAGTTCTATTGAAATCGCCATTCCTACATACTCAAATGATATCAAAACCGCTTTCCAAAAGTTCTGATCTTTAAAAAGAAAATAATAGTTTTCCAAACCTATAAAATTAATACCAGGATTAGCTAATCGCCAGTTGGTAAAAGAAAGATAGACTCCATATCCAAAAGGGATAACGCCAACTAAAATTGGGACAAGAATCGCTGGTGCAATAATCCATTTTTTCATTGTAGTCCTCCTTTATTCTTTTACCGAACCGAAAGTTAATCCACGAACGATATGTTTTTGAAGTAGAATGGCTAGTATAATGGCAGGAAGAGCAGATACGATAATTGCAGCGCTCATTTGTCCCCATAAAACCGCTTGATATCGAATAAAACCGAGAGATCCGGTTGTGACCGGCATGGTTTTTTCTCCACCAACTACCAAAGCGAAAACAAAGCTGTTCCAGCAAAAGATAAAGGTTAAAAGAGCTGTAGCAGCAATACCACCCTTTGCTAAGGGCAAAACCACTCGAAAAAAGGTTTGAACCTGACTACATCCATCTACATTAGCGGCTTCTTCTATAGATACCGGAATATCAAGAAAATAGCTTCGACACATCCAAACAATAAATGGAATACCAATCAGCTGATAAACCAGCATTAAACCTAAATAAGTATCAATAAGCCCTAAGCGTTGATAAATTTGATAGAGGGGTAAAACAATGGCTATTTCAGGTCCAAACCAATAACTGAGTATATTAAAAGCCAGATTCTCTCTGGTAGATTCTTTCTTAAAACGTGCCCTGGTTAATGCATAGGCAGCAGGTATTCCTATGAGCATCGCCAGCAAAGTTGCTCCACCACTAATTATAACCCCATTCATAAAATAACGAGGAAAATTAGGTTTGGAAGAGGGAAGAGATGTTGTTCCGGTTTCTCCGGTAAACAGCCCGCGATAGTTGCCCGTTGTAGGTTGAAAAACAAATTTTGGGATCGAAGATGTTATATCAGCATGGGTTTTAATAGAAAGAGAAAAGGTCCACAGCATTGGGAAAAGAATAACTATAACGATTAATGCAAATATTAAATAATAAAAAAAGTATCGCATTATTCACCTGTCCCCTTCATTCAATTCTTTGATAATTGCTTGAAAAAAAGCCAGTGCAAACTAACAGTAATTTTTCGATGGCTTTATCTTGTAAGAAAGAATTTGACATCTCCTTAAACGATACCTCTTTTTTATACATTCACAATATTAACATATATTGTTGAGTTTTTAAAACTATCTTCATTGGTATGGGGTAAATAATCCTCAACTCTTGCCATCATCATAAAACAAATTTATCTAACAATATTTCTTGAGAATAAACAACCAAGTTAAAGAAAATCTCTTTTTAAAAGAGCATAATAATATTTTTTAATTCTAATAATTTCAATTAGAGCTCGTTAAAAATAGCCACGACAAGCTCTTATCGTTGTTTTTCAACTAATTTTTTTTCATTCATATCACTGGTCGGATTTTTTTCTATTTGCAAGGATAGCTCTTGATCAGATGTTTTCTTTTTTTTATATTTATTCATCATTTGAACTAATTTTAAATTCTTAAATCCATCCTCAGTATAAAGAGTAAAATAAAATTTCCAAGAAGGTTTTTCATTCGTTAAGATTTGAATGAGTGCCCTGGCTAATTTATTCGAATCATGACGTGTTGGTTGTTCAAGGGATAATAAGGGGGCTTCATAAATTTTTATTGAATCATAGGTGTTGATTTCTGCAGTGTTAACCATGTCTATTCCCCTCTGATTCAGTTCATCCATCCTATCAGAGTCGGGTTTTTCATTGTTGACTAAAATATAATTTAATCGTTCTGGTGGAATAAATTGAAATATTGCATTCAAATGATCAGCAAACTTATAATGGTCAGTCTCGCCTGGTTGGGTTGTCACATTACAAACAAAAACAACCGGAGCGGGGGAATGCAAAACCGCTTCTCTCACTTCATCTACTGCTAAGTTGCACAAAACGCTTGTATAAAGGCTGCCGGGTCCTAAAACAATAATGTCGGCTTCATAGATAGCTTTAATGACTTCTGGAGTAGATACTACTTGTTCTGGATCGAGGAATATTTTTTTAATTCTTTTTCCACAAACACCGACATTTGATTCACCACTAATAATATTCCCATCATCGCACTCAGCTTTTAAAACAACATTAAGAAGTGTGGTAGGAAGAACCCGACCCCTCACTGCTAAAACCTTGCTTGATTCTCCAATTGCTTTTTGAAAATCACCGGTTACTTGAGTAAGAGCGGTAATAAACAAATTACCAAAATTATGTCCGTGTAGAGTACTATCGTTTTCAAAACGATGTTGAAAAAGCTTGGCCATCAAAGGCTCAGTATCAGCAAGGGCAATAAGACAATTACGAATATCCCCTGGAGGAAGCACTCCCATTTCTTGGCGTAGTAAACCAGAGCTCCCACCATCATCGAAAACCGTTACAATCGCCGTGGTATTAGAAGTATATTTTTTTATTCCTTGTAAAAAAACGTGTAATCCATGTCCTCCGCCAATAGCCACTACGTTCGGCCCTCGCTCAAGTTGTCTTTTTTGAAATATCTTTTTGGCTACATCATCTTCGGGGGTGGGCATTATTACGCTAAAAATGGAACGGTTCATGTGTTGAAGCCCATAAACAATGAAAAAGATTCCCACCGCTAACCAAATAATTCCAAAACTTACTGATAACCAGTAATTTCTTACTAATTGATATACAATAGAACTCCAGGTTCGATAGATACCCCTAAAGTAAGGAGTTGATACGATAAGACTTAATCCTATCGAGATAAATATAACCCCTATTATCGCTACAAATAGCCATCTTTTAACCTTCATTCCTGGATAAAGCCACCGCAATCTGCTGCGAAAACGTGACTCGTCTTCCATGTTAACCTCCCAAATTGCTTTTCTATCCTGAAAATACTATATTTGGTAGATCCAGATCCATCCTATCTGATCTTCTCCCGATTTATTATATTCTCTTCTATCAATCTTTACAAAATCTGGGGAAGATCAGAGCATAAGAGTGGGTTAATTTTTATCATTGTTTTAACTGTTATCGAGTTCCACAATGTGGTATGAGTGTTTAATCTGAAAATAAAGGAAAGAGAAAAACGACGCCATCCTGAGGGGTGCCTTTCCGCGTGATGATCTCATTTGACACCGAAGGAATCATCCTGAGGCTTCGCTTTTCGAAGCCGT
>NZ_DAOLQM010000066.1:0-8967 GCF_035418125.1 Atribacter sp.
ACCGGTTTTAGAGAAGCCGGAAAAAATTGCTTGGGAATAATTGAGTTCATTCTTTCTCCAGTTCCGGCAGCAACGATCAGCGCTATGAACAAACAATATCACCTCATAGTCCAGGATAATGAACTTCTCTATTTTACATTTTTCCTCTCGGTTTGGCAAAAATCATCCTCCCTGCTGGAGTTTGTAAAACGCTGGTGACAATAGTATCAATTACAACATTGATGTATTTTTTCCCGCCTTCAACCACTACCATGGTTCCATCGTCAAGATACCCCACTCCTTGATCGGATTCTTTCCCCTCTCGAATGATTTGTACTCTCAGTTCCTCTCCAGGCAATACATAGGGCTTTAATGAGTTGGCGAGCTCATTGATATTAAGAACTTCAACTCCTTCTAACTCAGCAATTTTATTCAAATTATAATCATTGGTTATGACTTTGGCTCCCATTACTTTGGCCATCTTGATTAACTTGGCATCAACATCCCGTATCTCGATAAAATCTCTCTCTACAATACGAATATTAACCTTTTTTTCTTTTCTCATTTTATTTAAAATATCCAAACCTCGCCGACCTCGACTTCTTTTCAAGGGATCTTGAGAATCGGCAACCTGCTGCAATTCTTTTAAAACAAATCGAGGGATGATCATGTCACCTTCAACAAAACCAGTTTTACAAATATCTGCAATTCGTCCATCGACAATCGAACTGGTATCCAATATCTTAGCTATATTGTTTTGCCCCCGTAAAAGTTTCATTTTGGGAATTCCGGTGAAAATCATAATAATATCTTCTTTGCGAATTATTGCTAAAGCCAAACCAATAATCCCACAGCCTAAAGTCACCAATAAAGGCAGAGTAGTAATTTTAATATAAAGAAAGGAAAGGGGGTAAGTTAAAAGAGCTCCGATCACTAAACCAACTATCAATCCCCCTAAAGCAACTAAAATATCAATAGCCGACAAGCGATTTATTGCCAGAGACAACTTATTCCACTTCTCAAGGAAAAAAAATCCGGCATATTTCTGGATAAAATAGGTAATAATACTAAAAGTACCGGTTATGAGAATAATTACAAGCCAAGAATAACTATTTAGTGAAGTTTGTAGGGATCGGGATATTAAAGTACTCAGGATAAAGACAATAATAATCGAAACGATAAACCCCCACTTACCACCACTCGTCATGTCATATCTCCTCCTAACAGAATGGATAATAAGTTCAATATTGGTATTTCAATATTAGAGTAGTTCCCTCCTTTCTGTCATAAGTTAAAAGAAAAAAAATATCTTGCGGTTATAATTGCCCTTTTTAAAACCGCTTTTCGATAAAGATTAAATTAGGATTTGAATTCACTTTTATAGTTTTATGAAAATAATTATAACACTCCAACCATGCTATCCAAAATACTCCTTTTCTTGGCTCTGCTTCCAAAAATTTCAAACTCGATCATATTTTATTTTACTGGACTAAATCTTCTTTTTGCACTGCCTCATAAAGGGTTTGATAGCCAATAATTTTCAAGCCTTTTAACTTTTTCTTGGCACTACTCTGGAGATGATATTGAGAGGTCACCACCCGGCTAATTCCCATTCTGGCTGCTTCTTGAATTCTTCCTTCAAAAAAGTGGACCGGGCGAATTTCTCCTCCTAATCCAACCTCCCCTAAATATATAGTGTTTTTATTAAGGCTCTTCTCTAAACGTGAAGAAATAAGACTAAAACAGATAGCTAAATCAGGAGTAGTCTCGGTGACCTTCATTCCTCCAGCCATGTTGAGATAAATATCTTGCTGACCAAAACGAATACGTACTCGCTTCTCAATTACTGCTACCAAAAGATGAAGGCGATTGACATCAAAACCAACGCTCACTCTCCGTGGGTAATCCAGGTAAGATTGATTGACTAACGTCTGAACTTCAAGAAGTAATGCTCTTCTTCCTTCGGCAAGAACCGTACGGGCGGTACTACTATTTTCGATATCTTTTTCCACCAAAAAAAATTTTGAAGGATCGACTAACTCGACTAATCCCTCTTCCTTCATCTCCAATAAACCAACTTCTTGAGTCGAGCCAAATCGGTTTTTTACACTTCGTAAAACTCGAAGTTGATGATGGGCTTCGCCATCTAAATAAAGAACTACATCAACTAAATGCTCAAGGGTTCTTGGCCCGGCAACGATGCCCTCCTTAGTCACATGGCCAACCAAAAAAATAGCAATATTTTTCTTTTTAGAAATATCCATAAATCGGGAACTCAAATCACGGATGAGAGAAATATTCCCAGGCATGGCATCTAATTCATCCAAAGATAAATTCTGTATGGAATCGATAATAATCAGAGAGGGAGCAAGATTCTCTATACTTGACTCAATATCGTTATAACTATCGGTTGAATGAAGCCATAGATTGGGATTTGGTTTAAAACCAAAACGCTGTATTCTGATAAAAAGCTGATGGAGTGATTCTTCAGTACTGATATAGAGGACTTTTTTTCCTTGAAGGGCAATTCCAGCAGCAATTGCTAAAAGCAAAGTGGATTTCCCAATCCCCGGGTCCCCACTCAAAAGAGAAAGAGATCCCTCAACAATGCCACCACCCAAGACCCGATCAACTTCATTTAGACTGGTACCAATACGCCGATCAACTTCATAATTTTGATTGAAAAGGTCCTGGAAAGAGAGTGGTTGAGTGTTGGGTTTAGACTCATTTTTTTTTGCAGATTTTTGAGGCAAAGAAAAGACTTCTTTAAAAGTATTCCACCCCCCGCATTGAGGACATTTTCCCAACCAGCTGGGGGTGGAATATTCACAAGTTTGACAAACAAACTCCGATTTTTTCACACTAATCCTTTAACGAAAGCTCGAGAGGCAACATTTTATCAAAGCGAAGGATTTCTTCTTCTACTCCGATCAAAATCCGGTCTCCTTCTTTAAATGTACCTTTTAAAATGAGATCCGAAACGGGATCCTCCACCATTCGTTGGATCGCTCTTCTTAAAGGTCGAGCACCAAAGTTTGGATCATATCCTTCTTTGGCAATTTTTGAACGTGCCTCTGGCGTTAATTCAATGGTTATAGATTGTTCAACAAGACGTTTGACGGTTTCCTTCATCATTAAATCAACAATTTTTTCAATTTCTTCATGCTTTAAGGGTTTAAATACGATTAATTCATCAATCCGATTAAGGAATTCAGGAACAAATACTCTCCTTACTTCTTCCATGACTTTTTGCTTAATGTCTTCATAAGTGCAACCTTCATCGGTCGTATTTCCAAAACCAATGGAAACATTGGATGAGATCATCCGAGCTCCTAAATTGGATGTCATGATGATGACGGTATTTTTAAAGTCTACCTGTCTTCCCTGGGCATCGGTCAAACGCCCTTCTTCAAGAATTTGAAGAAGAATGTTAAAAATTTCCGGACTGGCCTTTTCAATTTCGTCAAATAAAATGACTGAGTAAGGATGTCGACGAACTTTTTCCGTCAACTGTCCACCTTCATCATAACCAATATATCCAGGAGGAGAACCAATTAATCGAGATATGGTATGCTTTTCCATGTATTCTGACATGTCAAGGGTGATGAGTGAATCCTCTTTCCCAAAAAGAAACTCTGCCAATGCTTTCCCTAATTCAGTTTTTCCTACTCCCGACGGTCCCAAAAAGATAAATGAACCGATTGGTCGACGGGGGTCTTTAAGACCGGCTCGAGATCTTCGTATCGCCCGAGATACTGCTTTTACTGCTTCGTCCTGACCGATTAATCGTTTATGAATTTCTTCATCCATGTTGACCAGACGTTTCTTCTCTTCAATTGCTAACCGGGAAACCGGTATTCCAGTCCAGTTGGCTACCACTGCTGCTATATCCTCTTCAGTTACCAAAGGTCGCATGGTGTCAATCTGCTGTAGCCATTCATCTTTGTTTTTCCGATATTTTCTCTTTAATTGATCTTCCAGATCTCTCAGAGTTGCAGCCTCTTCGAAATCTTGTTGTTTTACCGACATTTCCTTTTTTATACGGGTTTCTTCAATCTCTTTTTCCATTTGCTTCAAGTCATCTGGTAAAACCGTTGCTCGCAAACGAACCCGGCTACTTGCTTCATCCATTACGTCGATAGCTTTGTCGGGAAGATAACGGTCGCTAATGTAACGCTGAGAAAGGTGAACGGCGGCCTTGAGAGCCTCATCGACTATTTCAACCCGATGGTGGTCTTCATATCGCTCCTTAATTCCTCTCAAAATTTCAATACTATTTTTTACTGACGGCTCATCGACATACACCGGCTGAAAACGTCTTTCTAAAGCTGAATCTTTTTCTATGTATTTTCGATATTCAGTGATGGTTGTAGCTCCAATTGCTTGCAATTCCCCGCGGGCTAAAGCTGGTTTTAGTATATTGGCAGCATCGATGGCTCCTTCAGCAGCACCAGCACCAACTAAGGTATGAACTTCATCAATAAACAATATGACTTCCCTGGTTTGGACGATTTCAGAAATTATTTTCTTAAGCCTTTTTTCGAATTCACCTCGATATTTGGTTCCGGCTACTATTGCGGCTAAGTCGAGGCTAACTACTCTTTTATTTTTTAGAATCTCGTGAACCTCGCCTTTAATAATTTTTTGACCTAATCCTTCAACAATAGCGGTTTTTCCAACGCCTGGTTCACCAATCAAAACCGGATTATTCTTGGTTCGCCGGCTCAAGATTTGAATAACTCTTTCTATTTCTCTCTCTCGGCCAATAACTGGATCTAATTTTCCTTCTTTGGCAAGCTGGGTTAGGTCTCGGCTGAATTCATCCAAAATTGGAGTTTTACTCTCTCTTTTGGATTGACTGGTGGGTGCAAAAGGATCTTGTTGTTGGGAATTTTCATTTAATATTTGATTCAATCTCATTCGGACGGTTTCGATATCAAGCCCGAGTCTCCTGAGTATCTGTGCACCTACTCCATCTCCTTCTCGAAAAACTCCAAGCAGAATATGTTCGGTCCCAACATATTTATGAGATAATCGACGCGTTTCATCCAAAGCCAATTCCAAGACTCTCTTGGCACGCGGTGTAAAAGCTACCTCAGTTGCACCTTGATATTCAGTCCTGTCAACAAAATTTTCTAATTCATTGCGAACTGCTTCAATGCTTATATCGAGACTTTCAAGAATTTTTGCTGCTATTCCTTCTCGTTCTCTTAATAAACCTAAAAGAAGATGTTCAGTCCCTATATAATTGTGCTTGAGGCGCACGGCTTCGTCTTGAGCCAATATAATTACTTTTCTGGCTCTTTCGGTATATCGCTCAAACATCGCAAAGTTCCTCCCCAGAGATAACTCTGAAATAACGCAAAATATTCAAACATTCTTTTTTTAAGCTGTTATCGTTTCCCCAAGTTTTCTGCAATATTTCTCTCACTTCTATTAATTTTAAACCTTTCCGTGGTGAAAATATTCCACATTGCCAGGCTAATGTCCAAATTGAAAGAAAATCAAAAATATCTTTTAAGGAAAAATGACCACTTCGATAAAGCTGTCTTCCTTTCATCATGACTGTTTCTTCGAGTTCCCGGCTTCGGGGTGGGTTATTCTTTAAAGATTCACGAACTTGTTTTTCCCACTTTGATAATGTGCACCCAAACTTTTTTAAATCGTTTATTATCTGCCACTCAGAAACCCCTAAAGAATAAAGGTTGGAAAAATGATAAATATGACCAATAACACCATCTTCTCCACGAAAATTCTTAACTTGTAAATTTTTATCTCTCATCCATTGAATAAAACGGTTCTCACCATAAAGCAAAGATAAAGCCGGAAGATGAATGGTTACTGATAAATCCATACCCGTCCCAACTTTATTGATATGTGAAGTAAGATATCCCCACTCTTCGGAATAGGCGTAATCAATATTTTTTTCAATTAAATTGTCTAACTTATTGACATCTTGGTAAATTCGATTTAAATCTAAGCCCGATGTAATGGAAAAAATTTGGAGATGGTCAAGATAATTGACTAAAATCCCCTTATGACTCGAATAAATCAGATACCGGTTTGCCGGATTTTCAAGAACTTCTCTGGGAATTAAATTCTGATAATAAAACTTCTCAAGAGCATTCTTTGGAATTGTATCCAACTGAACCCACTGGTATTTTTTGGCAGCAAAAATTTTTTGATAGAGATTCTTAATTCTTTGTTTGAGATCTTCAATCCAAATTGACGTTGCTCGGCTGGGAAACGGTATATCTTCAATATTACGAGATAAAGATATCCGAGAAATAACCTTTGACAAATTATCTGGTTTTTGAGAAAAAAAATTTGAAAAAAATATTCTCATCTTAGATATGACTCAAGCTGTTTGAGTCTTCGGACAACACCACTGGCTTGTTCATAATTTTCTTCCTCAAGGCATCTTTGATATATCTGCCTCAGATGGTCGATATCTTTTTTGATTTTTTTTCTTCGAAACAACCGAACAGGTACTTTTCCACGATGTATGATCTCCGGTAGCTTTTCAGTAATTAAATCTCGTATCAGCTCCTGAAAAGTATCATAACAATGAACACATCCTAATAAACCACTTTCTAAAAATTCTTTTGCAGAAGTTAAACAATAGCTACAAGATAAAACAGACGTATTCTCATCAGTTTCTTTTGGCAGGAAAAATTTCTTTAAATGCAATGATTGTTGATTCTGATTTACAACAAAGCTATAAACTGGTACCTTATTAGCGCAAAATTCGCACAAATATAGCTTTTTCTCAATCTTTTCTTCCTTATCCAAGACAAAAAAAACTACACTGGCAATATTATCATTACATAGTTCACACTTCATAATCATACCCAACTTTTAAAACTTGAAGAAGCATTTCCCGAAGGATATTGGATCGCAATATATTTACATCCCGAACCGAAAGAAGTGAATCAAAGTTAAGTCTATTAAAAGTATCAATTATCGCTGCTTTCATTAACGAACCCTCTCTTGAGGTAATGAATCCTTCTCGCTCCAACCACAACAACAAACTTTCTACTTCACTTTCTTTGATATCTTTTTCGGATACTTCGAGAAAATTAACTACCGGTTCCAAGCGATCCATTTGTATCTGTTGTATTTTGACATACCCGCTTCCTCCCCTTCGGCTTTCGACGATAAAGCCTTTAAAAACATTAAAGCGGGTCATTAATACATAATTGATCTGAGAAGGTGCGCAATCAAACTCCTCAGCCACCCTACCTCTTTGGATAGTTACAGTGTTGTTGGGTGATTTTTCAATAAGTCGTATTAAATATTTTTCAATAGAGTCGCAAAGGGAGTACATCTCTACCGACCTCCCATTCTCGGTCTTTTTGGCAGTCACTTCCAGCTCGAATTCTGCCGTCAAAAACGGCCATCGAGTATTTTGACTATTATTGACATTTCCTATTATAGGAATAAACTTCTCGAATGTCAATCAATTTTCGGTCGGAGAATAGGGAAGAAAATAACTTCTCGAATCGAGGATGAATTGGTTAAAAGCATAACCAGTCGATCAATACCAATTCCCATTCCACCGGTAGGCGGCATCCCATATTCAAGTGCTTCTACATAATCTTGATCGATAAGATGGGCTTCAACGTCACCCCTGTCTCTTTTTTTAACTTGATCTAAAAATCTCTTCTTTTGCTCGATAGGATCATTGAGCTCGCTATAGGCATTTCCTAATTCTTCCTTACCAATAAAAAGCTCAAATCGTTCCGCAACTAAAGGATCATTTTTTTTGGCTTTGGCCAACGGTGATATTTCAACCGGATATTCTAAAACAAAAGTCGGATTCACCAGGTGTGGTTGAACAAAAATATCCAGAAATTCGTTAACGTATTTTCCCCGATCCCAGGTCTGATCGCAGTTTAAACCTGCTTTTTTCCCTCGCTGGTACAGTGTTTCAAGGCTATCTTCAAAGATATCTATTCCACCTTCTTTTTGAATTACTTCTCGAAGGTTTAGCCTTCGCCACGGAGGAGTAAAATCAATAGCCATATCCTGATAATTTACCTCATAAGTCCCCAAGATGGAAAATACAATCGATGACAACATTTGTTCGCATAAATTCATCATCGTCTCATAGTTACCATAAGCCTGGTAAAGCTCTAACATGGTAAATTCCGGATTATGACGAACCGATATCCCCTCGTTGCGAAAATTTCGGTTTATTTCGTATACCTTTTCCATACCGCCAACAATTAGACGTTTGAGATAAAGTTCTGGAGCAATCCGAAGGTATAAGTCAATTCCAAGCGCATTGTGAAAAGTTACAAAGGGACGAGCTAACGCTCCTCCTGGAATGAGTTGCATCATCGGAGTTTCAACTTCTAAATAATCTCTTTCATCTAAATATTTTCTGAGCTCACTCAACACTCGAGAACGAGTTTGAAACACTTTTCTGACTTCAGGATTCATAATTAAATCAAGATAACGTTTTCGATATCTCACTTCAACTTCTCTTAATCCATGCCATTTCTCTGGAAGTGGATGCAAGCATTTACTGAGAAGACTAAAATTTTCAACCACAATAGTCAGCTCACCACTATGGGTTTTGAACAATTTCCCTTCTAAACCAATAACGTCCCCTACATCTAGACTTTTAAAAATCCCAAAAGAATCATCACCAATGGTATCTTTCTTAACGTAGATTTGAATTCTTCCCAGTCGATCCTGAACATCAGCGAAAATGGCTTTTCCATGGCGACGAATAGCCATTATTCTACCGGCAATCCGTAAGAGAACATCTTGATCCAGAAATTTTTCCGGATGAGATCGAATGTCTTGAATGGAATGTTTCTCGGGAAAGGGAACTCCATAAGGATCAATACCTAAATTTCTTAATTCCTGTAGTTTTTTGGTTTGTTCTTCAACATTGATTTGGTCCAACTGCTCCCGCGCTTCTTCATTCATGATGAAATGGAATTAACCTCCTTTTTCTTTATATCTATCACTCGATAT
>NZ_DAOLQM010000067.1:0-8963 GCF_035418125.1 Atribacter sp.
AACGCATTGAGCGGGAGTTTGGTATTGACGTGGTAGCGACCGCTCCTCACGTTGTTTATCATATCTTGACAAAAAATGGGGATTTCATTGAAGTCAAATCTCCACGGGATTTTCCGTCAGCTGGAGATATTGAAGAAGCTGAAGAACCAATTGTCGATATGAAAATCATTACTCCATCGACTGCCATTGGTGGTGTTATGGATCTCTGCCAATCTAAAAGAGGTACTTTACAAGATATGACTTACCTTGATCCAAACACGGTGATTATTCGTTATCACCTGCCTATGGCTGAAATTCTTTTTGATTTCTACAATCGGCTTAAATCGGTGAGTCGTGGGTATGCGAGTATGGACTATGAATTTTTTGGCTACGCTCCATCTAATCTGGTTAAAGTGGATATTTTGGTGAGCAAAGAAAAGGTAGATGGATTATCCTTTATTAGTCATCAAGATAATGCGACTCGCCGGGCACGAGAATTAGTAACACGTCTGAGGAAACTCATACCTCGACAAATGTTTACCGTTTCAGTTCAAGCCGCTATTGGGGGAAAGGTCATCGCTCGAGAAGATGTGGCAGCTTTAAGAAAAGATGTTTTGGCAAAGTGTTATGGTGGAGACATTACTCGGAAAAGGAAACTTTTAGAAAAGCAAAAAGAAGGAAAAAAGAGAATGAAGGCGGTAGGGAAAATAAGTCTTCCTCAGGAAGCATTTTTAGCCGTTTTACAAACTGAAGAGCAATGAGAGAAATTGCTTTATATATTCATGTTCCCTTTTGTATTCAAAAGTGCCGTTATTGTGATTTTGTTTCCTATCCCTATCTTCGGCCCGAATCTATTTCTGATTATTTTAAGGTTCTTACTCAAGAGCTGCAAATACGTACCGAGAACGATAAGTTACAAAATGTCGTTTTAAAAAGTATTTATTTTGGTGGGGGGACCCCATCTCTGGTTTCACCGGAAATTTTAAATGATTTTTTACTCCTCCTTCGTCAAAACTTTCGGTTTTCAGAATCGATCGAAATAACCGTAGAAGCGAATCCTGGAACGTTGAATTCAGAAAAAATTCGCGAGTTTGCTCATTTAGGAGTTAACCGTCTCAGTATAGGTATTCAAAGTTTTCAGAACCGCTTTTTGTCTTTTTTAGGACGAGCTAATCGGGAAAAAGAAGTTCATAACCTTTTGACAGATTTAATCAATACCGGTTTGTTTTTGAACTGGAGTTTCGATTTGATGTATGGTCTTCCTTTTCAAACCTTTTCTGATTGGAAAAAAGAAATGGAACATCTATTAATGTATCAACCGCCTCATTTTTCTCTCTACAATCTCACCCTGAGCCATCAGGTACCGCTGAGAATTTTTTTAAAAAAACACCTCGCCTTGTTTCCTGGCCAGGACTGGGAAGCATCGATTTACCGGTGGACACAGCAAATATTACGAAAGTATGGATATAGAAGATATGAAATATCAAATTTTGCCAAACCTGGGTATGAATGCCTTCACAATCTTACCTATTGGCGAAATCAAGAATATTTGGGTTTGGGGGTATCGTCCAGTTCTTATTTAGGAGGAATCAGGATGAGAAATGCCTCGACGTTGAGTCATTATCAAAAAAGAATCAAAAATTGTCAATCTCCAGTGGTAACCAAAGACATTCTAAACCTTAAACAAAAATTAGCGGAAGAGATGATTCTCGCTTTACGAACCAGCGAGGGAGTTGAAACGGAAAAACTATTCAAAACGTATCCGGAGTCTTTAGTTCAAGAGAAGCTCATTCAGTTAGAAGATTTTGCTCAGAGTCATTTTATTCATGAGAGGGAAGGGAGGTGGATTCTTACTTCCCGGGGGACTTTAATTGCCAACCAATTATTCCTTGAGATTTTAGATTAAGGGAACACAAAAAGGCAGCTAATATTTAAAAAACCGGTGCAAAGTCCTTACGGATATGATATTTTTATAGTATGATTCCCATTCGAGATGAGTTACCAACCAGGAAATTTCCATTCATCACGGTTATTTTGATAGCCATTAATATTATTATATTTCTTTTTGAAATCTTACAAGGGCAAGGTCTGGAACCGTTTTTCCGATACGGAGGTTTGGTACCAGCTACTCTGTGGGGGAAAGGTGAATTAAACACCTCTTTCATTTCGCCCTGGTTAACCTTGATTAGTTCGATATTTTTGCATGGAAACATCCTCCACCTTGGTTCAAATATGCTTTATTTGTGGATTTTTGGTAATAATGTGGAGGATTTTTTAGGACATTTTCATTATCTCATTTTTTATCTTATTAGTGGTATATTTGCCGGGTTGGTTCATGCTCTTCTGTTTCCTTCGTCAACTATACCAACAATCGGTGCCAGTGGTGCTATTGCTGGTGTAATGGGCGGGTATCTCATCCTCTTTCCGGGAGCGAGAGTTATTGTCATGCTCATTTTTGGTTTTTTTGTTACTTTTGTGCGGGTGAAAGCAGTTTTGGTCTTAGGAATTTGGATTCTTCTCCAGGTGGTTTCTGGCTTGACCTCATTGGGCATGAGTTCAAGAGGAGGAGTTGCTTGGTTTGCTCACATAGGAGGTTTTTTATTAGGTGTGTTATGGTGTAAAATAGTCTCGAACCGATATTATCGAACTCATTATTGGTAAAGTTTGTTAAGAAATGCCAGAGGAGGAACGCACTTGTTTATTGAAGAACTAATGATTCCAGAAGCTCCAACTGTCAATGACTTTGATACCGTTGGGGATACAATTCAGTTTTTAAATCGCAGAAAACTTTCCGGAGTTCCGGTGGTAGATCTGGAACAAAACTTAGTTGGTTACTTTTCTGGAAGCGATTTTTTTAATTATATTGAGAGCGAAGTTAAAAAAGAATTAGGAAGTGCCGCCTTATCTTTTTACGAATTCAGGAAAAAAATGAGGGAACTTTTTGATAAAGAGGTTTCTGAATTTTTATCTGAAAAAAGTGAATCTCTTGAAGTAAACCAAACTGAAGAAGACGCAATTCATTTTTTCCTCCAATCAGACTTTGAATCAGTCCCGGTGGTACGAATGGGTAAAGTGGTTGGAATGCTTAGTAAGACGAAATTACTCCAAGTTATGCTTGAAAATAAATAAGAGGAGGTTGTAGAAATTGGACAAAAAAACCATTCGAGATATTCCTAAAGACCAGTTGAAAGGCAAGAAAGTATTAGTACGGGTTGATTTTAATGTTCCTTTGAATGAGAAGCGTGAAGTGACTGATGATACGCGAATCGTCATGAGCTTGCCAACTATTCGTTTTTTGTTGGAACAAGGAGCTCGGGTTATATTGGTTTCACATTTGGGAAGACCGAAGGGTGGACCGAAGGATGAACTGAAAATGAATCCGGTTGCTTTAAAACTGGAACAGCTTCTTGGTTATAAAGTGCAAAAAGCTGACGATTGTATTGGTGAATCAGTTGCTCAAATGGCTAATAAACTGAAGGATGGTGAGGTTCTTCTACTGGAAAATGTTCGATTCTATCCCCAGGAAGAGGCGAACGATCATGAATTTGCACGCTCATTAGCAAGCTTAGCTGATATTTATGTCAACGATGCCTTTGGCACCGCCCACCGAGCCCACGCATCAACGGCTGGCGTTGCTGCTTTTTTGCCTGCTTATGCAGGGTTCCTCATGGAAAAAGAATTAGAATCCCTTGGTGAAAAGTTGAATCACCCAGTTCGGCCTTTCTTGGCGATTTTAGGTGGAGCAAAGGTATCGAGCAAAATCGGTGTGATACAGAAATTGATTGAGAAGGTTGATGTTCTCCTTATTGGTGGCGGTATGTCTTATACTTTCATTAAGGCTCTGGGATATGAAGTTGGTACTTCGCTTCTAGAAGAGAGTATGATTGAAGAAGCCAAAAAGATTATGGATATGGCAAAAGAAAAAAAGGTCAATTTTATATTGCCCGATGATTTTATTGTTGCAGCAGAGGGAAAAGAGGGAGTTCCTACTCAGGTAGTTGCGTGGAATCAAATACCAGCGAATATGGGTGGTTTTGACATTGGTCCTAAAACTATTGAGAAATTTGGGCAAGCAATTATGAAAGCAAAAACCATTTTTTGGAATGGACCAGTTGGCCTTTTTGAAGTCAAATCATTTTCTACCGGAACAGTAGAAATAGCAAAAAAGGTAGCTCAAAGTGGGGCAGTGAGCGTGGTTGGAGGTGGAGATACTATTGCAGCTATTAACCAGGCTGGCGTGGCTAATGCCATCACCCACATTTCTACCGGTGGTGGTGCCTCATTAGAATTTGTCGAAGGGAGAAAATTACCCGGTGTTGAGGTTCTTCAGAGCAAGTAATTTTAGGATAAGGTTTTAAAAATTAATAGAATTTTATTTAATAAGCCCCCTAAATTTACAAAAAGATATTTGGGGGGCTTATTTATTCATCGAAAGAAAGATCGAGGGGCTCTAATTTTTTTATTATATTCTTCCAATGAGTTCCAGGCCAAAAAGTTTGGCTACACCGAGGGCATATTTTAATATTAGAAAAACTGCGAAGAACATAGAGAGGTGTCCAAGGAATTTGAACCGTTGGAGTAGGGATTTCTAATGGTAGGTTGCAATATGGACAACGAGTTAAAGCCAGATGAGGGTGCAGTTGGAAGTGATGCAGTATTTCCTTTACTTGTTCTTCGATGGTTTCTGAGTGGACAAAATACCCAAGGTTTTTAGCTTTTTTATACAGCAGGGTGTCTTTGGTTAATAAAATCCGGTTTTGATATCGGGCTTGAGCCAGTAATTGTGCATCAGTGAGATAACGAACATATTGGGTATCAAAGCCAAGAATCCTTAACCAGCGGGCTAACTTTCCTAACATACAATCAACAATAAATTTGATATTATTCATTTATTCCTACCAGATTTTGCGACTTACCATTAAGTCATTGGGATTTAACTTTCTTTAAATTCCAATAAAAAAAAGAAAAATTGATTTTATTATTATGTATAATAATATCAAGAATTGGAAAGTATTGGTATGGACTAGGGATCATAAAAAATCCAAAAAAGTGTTCAATCTCATTCTATTTGTGTCATAATTGGTAAAAGGATTCAAGAACCTTAATACGGATAAGGACGAGGTATTTATTCACGGGTTTTTTATAGATTGGATATCCGGAGGGTCATATTATGGCAGAAACCAAGGGGCCTTATTTTCTTGGCATTGATGTCGGAACACAAGGTTTGAGAAGTGGAATTTTTGATTTGAGAGGAAATGTTGTTGCCCTCTCTTTTTACTCTTATCCCGAATACCATCCCCGTCCGGGATGGGCAGAACAAGATCCAATAGATTGGTGGAAAGCAGTCCAGGACACCGTTCGACGTTGTATCTATGAGGGAGAGGTCCAACCGGAGGATATTGCATCGATCAGCGTGAGTGCCAGTTCTTGTACTGTATTGCCCGTAGATCGCTTTGGAAATCCTAAATACCGAGCCATTATGTGGATGGATGTGAGAGCATTTGATCAGGCAGCGAGGATTAATGCCACTGAAAATCCAATTTTAAGATATGCGGGTGGCCATGAATCACCGGAATGGATGATTCCCAAGGCTCTTTGGCTTAAGGAGAACTTACCGGATATCTTTGCTAATTCTGATTTTATCGTTGAGTGTCAAAACTGGGTAGTTTTTAAACTCACTGATCGTTGGGTGACATCGCTGAACAATGCCATTTGTAAGTGGAACTATTGTCCAACCGAAGATGGATGGCCAATATCCCTTTTAAGAGATTTAAATTTTGAAGAAGTTCTCCAAAAATGGCCTCGAGAGATAATTCCTGTGGGAAAACCAGTGGGTGAATTAACCAAACGAGCCGCCCATGAACTTGGTCTCATACCAGGGATTCCTATTATACAAGGCGGTATTGATGCTTATGCAGCTATGGTAGGGTTAGATGTCGTCCATCCTCAACGCTTAGCAATAGTGATCGGTTCCTCTACCTGTCATATGGCATTATCAGAAACACCAATATTCAGTAAAGGGATTTGGGGTCCTTACCAGGGAGCGGTTCTTCCCGATATGTGGATTTTAGAAGGCGGTCAGAGTTCTACTGGTTCGATTATTAAATGGTTTAGTGATAATTTTGCTGCTCAAGAATGTAAAGAGGCCAGTGATATTGGAGAAAGCCTGTTTGACGTATTGGATAAAATTGCTGCTCAGGTAGCACCTGGTTCTGATGGATTGATAGTTCTTGATAATTTCCAGGGGAATCGTAGCCCTTATCAAGACCCCTTAGCTCGCGGGGCGGTATGGGGTTTATCTCTTAGCCATACCAAGGCACATGTGCTGCGAGCGATGTATGAAGGGACGGCTTATGGGACCTTTCATATTCTTGAAGTATTAGCCCAAGACGGTTTTGATGCTCAGGAAATGTATGCCAGCGGTGGCGGAGCCCGAAGTAAACTTTGGTTACAGATACATGCCGACGTAACCAATATCCCGATATATTTAACCACAGTTGAAGAAGCCAGTACCTTGGGGACGGCTATTTACGCTGCAGTTGGAGCTGGTTTTTATAATACCATTCCCGATGCGACCTTGAAAATGGTACAAATCTCCGGACAGATTTACCCTAATAAGGAAAACCATGAAATCTATCGGTTTTACTATGATAAATATATTAAGAGTTATTTCTCGATGAAAGATTTGATGCACGAAATTTCTACTCGTGTCAACCGCAATCAAAATTCCGCCCGGTCTCATTAAATTTCCGGGCGGAATTTTACCTTTTTTTAATAAAGCACCAGGTAGTTTTACCTCATTCCTTAAGGATAAAAATCCCTAATTGGGAACACATAATTGGTATTCCTCTATTTCCCATCACTACTTTAATGTCGGAAGTGACGAATTCCAGTAAAGATCATACCAATACCTAAACGATTACAGGCATCGATTGAATCCTGATCGTGAATTGACCCACCAGGTTGAATAATCGCTTTTATCCCATGCTTGGCGGCAGCTTCGACTACGTCTGGGAAGGGGAAAAAGGCATCAGAGGCCAAAACCGATCCAACTTCTTTTCCTTCCGCTTTTATGCAGGCAATTTTTAGAGAATCAATCCGACTCATTTGGCCAGCACCGATTCCTACGGTTTGTAATCCTTTAGTAAGAATGATAGCGTTGGACTTGACATGTTTGGCTACTATCCATCCAAACAAAAGGCTTTCTCGTTCCTGATCGCTGGGGGAAAGGTTGGTTACGGTTTTTAATTGATTGGGATCATAGCTAAGCCGGTCAGGATTCTGAATGAGATATCCGCCATCCAATTTTTTGATATCATATTCAGCTGGAACGCTTAAAGGAGCTTTTAAAATTCTCAAGTTTTTCTTTGCTTCAAAAATTTTTAGTGCATCAGGATGAAAGTCTGGAGCAATAACCACCTCGATAAATAAGGTCTTAAAAACCATTGCCGTCTCGGGATCGACGGTTCGGTTAAAGGCAATGATTCCACCAAAAGCTGATGCTGGGTCACACTCCAAGGCTTTCGCAGCCGACTGAGCGAGTATCGGATCGTTTGCTACTCCACAGGGATTATTATGTTTCACAATAACCGTAGTCGGTTGGTTGAATTCCCGAACCAAAGAATAGGCTGCCTGGGTATCATAGAGATTATTAAACGACAATTCTTTTCCGCCAAATTGCTGATAGGCATTCATGAAGCCTTGACGATCAAGAGAAAGGTCTTCATACAATGCGGCTTTTTGATGAGGATTCTCTCCATAACGAAGGGAGCTTCTTTTCTTCATTATAATCGATAAGCAGGAAGGAAATTCATCGGTTTGATTATCCATTAGTTGAGATAGGTAATTGGCGATATGAGAGTCATATTCCGAGCTTTTTAAGAAAGCTTGAATGGCATATTGTCCAGACAAGTGGGAAGGGAAGTGCCCATGGTTTTTTTCCAATTCTTCTATCAATGAAGGATATTGCGAAGGAGAGGATAAAATAACAACATGTTTGAAATTTTTTGCCGCAGCCCGGAGGAGGGTAATTCCGCCAATATCGATTTCCTCAACTACCTTTTCCAAAGAAGTTTCTCCTGAATCTATCATTTTTTCAAAAGGATATAGGTTGCAAACGACACAATCAATCGGGTTAATATTGTGGGTATTGAGGTCAATTATGTCTCCCTCCAGATCGCGACGTGCTAAAATTCCGCCTTCGATAATAGGATGGAGAGTTTTTACCCGACCCCCCAAGATTTCTGGGAAACCAGTTACTTCCGAAACCTCTTTGACTGGATAACCTAATTCACGAATGAATTTTGCAGTTCCACCGGTAGCAATCATGGAAATATTGTGTTTCGAAAAGTAAGTGGCTAAATCTGCCAAACCGGTCTTGTCAGAAACACTTACTAACGCCGTCTTAATCGGTATCATGTTGTTACCTCCATTTTTAGAAAGTATATCGAAAAAACCGTTTATTTGGGTTTTTCAATTCACCATTTTAATCAGTTTATTGGTTATTATAATGTTTTCATTTAAAAAGAGAAATTATTCTTAAAAGGAGTTTAATTTTCAATTCCATTTATATTGTAAATGCGGTGAGAGGTGAGTTGTCATTAGTGAATGGAAAAGTATTCACCCTCATCCTCACCTTCTCCCATCAAGAGAGAAGGAACTTTTAGTCGTCATTGCGAGACCTCGCTTTTTGAGGTTGTGGCAATCTCATGAGTTATCTTTTATTATTTGTAGGATTGAGAAATTATGGAATTGTGGAATTGGAATGAATGGAATTCTTATAATGTCAGGTAAAAAACCATGGATTCTTCAGAATGAAAGAATTGCTAAATGAGATTGCCACGTCGTTCAACTAAAGAAGGTTGGGACTTTTTGCCATGAAGAATTGGATAGGTATTTTTTTATGATGACTTTCCATGGTAATCCTTAATTCAAATTAAAACCATGAATTTCTTTGAAAAACTGGACGTTCAGGGTTATCTTGA
>NZ_DAOLQM010000068.1:0-8925 GCF_035418125.1 Atribacter sp.
TTCTTTTCTTTATCCCAAGTCAAGAGATATATTGTTGCGTAAACTTTTCCAACGTCCACCTTTTTTTCTTCAGCATCAAAAGCTTCAATAGTATATTGGAGATTTTGGTTCATTCCAACGAAATAGCGATTCGACTTAAGAACCAGAGCAAAATCCCCCATCAAAACTTTTACTTGTGCTGTTTTTTGTACTCCTCGATAAGCAGCATCAAATACTCCGACTTGCGCCTCATACCAGTAGGCGTTCCCCTCTACTTCAGGAATAAAAGTTATTTCCGCTTCTCCATTTTCGTCAAGAGTTCCAGTATTTTCTTCAACCATCTCACTCTGAAAGCCATATCTCCAGTAATACATTGGATAGCGAAGGATTTGATATCGAAAAGTTCCAGGAGTGAGTGGTTGCCCTGAATAATAATTGGCTTGAACTTTAACGGTCACTTTTTCCCGATTAGCGTAAGTTTCTTTTTCGGTTTTTACTTCAGCTTCAAATGATGGTTTTTCATAGTTTTCAATGGATACCATCCGATAGAAATCGCTGTTTTTCCAGGATAGTTTAATCAAATAATCTCCCTCATCAAGAGACATCGGAAGGTCAAACCAGGATGATAGATTTCCATACTCATCAGAAACTAGTTCTGTACTGGAATAGATATTATCTCGATAATCGGTAAGAACCGCTTTCACTTTCTCTCCAGGAGGAGGTGCAAAGTAACTGGTTGCTAATTTTTCTCGTAATAGAGACTTAAAATAAACTCGTTGACCCGGCTTGTAGAGCGGCCTTTCAGTATAAATAAAAACATCAAGTTTAGAGCTGCTATCAAAATAATAAGGATAAATGTTCATAAAAGCATATTCATTGTCCATTTGAGCCATTATGGTCATTTCTTTTTGTTTCAGTTCGGTTTTTGACCAAAGACCTTCAGAATTGGTTTCTCCTTCGCTGACCACTTGATTATTTTCTAACAACCTCATCCGAACCTTCTCTAAAATTTGACCACTTTTTCGATCTTGAACAAACACTACCATCTGGTTTTGATCAACTTTGGATATTAAAGATAAACGGGTAACGGAAAAAATGACCCGAGCTTCCTTGCCACCACCAGCAGCAGTGAGGAGGTAAACGCCTTCTTGAAGTGGATTGAGGGTAATGGTTTGATAGGCATAAAAATCATCTTTTGAATAGCGGATTTCTTGTAACCAACTTTTCAGC
Organism: Atribacter sp.; assembly: GCF_035418125.1. NCBI lineage: Bacteria > Pseudomonadati > Atribacterota > Atribacteria > Atribacterales > Atribacteraceae > Atribacter > Atribacter sp. The sequence goes on from NZ_DAOLQM010000068.1 coordinate 1,210, forward strand.
AATGAAGAATTACGGTGATAATCATCACTGGTGATTTCAATCGGGCGAGCGGGAATTGAACCTTCAATTCCTAAAATATCCTTTAAACTTTGTTTAAGACTGGGAGAAAGTACTTTGGAGGCAATCCCTCGCAGTGATTGGAAAAAACTAAACTTTAAATTTTGCCATTTTTCTTGCTCATTCAGCGGTCTCTTCGGTCTCCAGGTATCGATTGAGAAAAAATATTCCTTATTACTCTCTAAGATATAGTTTTCCGGTTCATCAATACGAAACAATGACATTTGAAGACTTTTGATCTCACTCACATTGACCCTTGCTTCAATTGATTCACCCGGATAGATGTGAGCCGGGACGCTCAGCGAGATATAAGGAGAAGCAAACGAACTCCCCGATAAAAAAATAAATACGATTACAAATACCAAACTTATCCAGGATAAGAGTTTCAAGAATCTCCCTCCTTCAGGTTTATCTTTTAATCATACCAACTAAGTTTATAATATTTATCACTCTAATATTTTAAACCGATAGAATCCTAAAAAAAATGGATTATCAATAACCGGCCACCATCTTCGATCCGGGTGTTTTTTCAGGTCGTCCAAGAATATTTCTTGAATATAACCCTCTTGATCCTCAATGGCTCCGGTATGATAAATAACTTTCCCTTTACCCTCATAAATCATAACATGATAAGGAAAATTGAAAAAGCCCGGTTGATAAAAAAAAATAAGATCTCCCCTTTCGGCCACCTGAATATCCCTCCCCAAAAAAACCACATTATGGGATAAAAGGTATTGTGCCGAAGCAAAAACTGAAAAGTCGTTATCGATGGTTTCGTAGCAAAAAGGACCTGGTTTGATGCGAAAAAGATTCGTTCCCAATAAAGGAACTCGAGGGTAATTGAAAGATTGAATATCAAAAAGGCCCTCCAATTCTCCTTGGAAACCCTGAAACCAAGCCTTATCATGTTTTTTCATTGCTTCTCGATAAGCAAAACGAACTAAGCCCGAACAATCTTTTTCTTTCCATAATTCACTTTCTTGGGCTATTTGAGAACGAGCAATATTGACAAACAAATCACGAAAAAGCTGACGGTCGGATTCAATTTTTAATTCTGCTACATCGGGAAAGCCGTCTTTATCTAAATCTTCTAAATAGGGGTTGACCTCAACGGTAAGATACTTGATCACCGGAAAGGACCGGATCATTAACTCAGTTTTTCCCTCAAGCAGCTTCGGAGAAAGCTGCACTTGATCGGATACCTGGTCAACATTTATCAAATCACTATCAACCATTTTAACCTGAAACCTTTGTATCCAGGGAGAGAAACCCCAAAAATTTTTAATTTCGATAGGAACAGTCTTTTTTTCGCCTAATACTTGGAGACTTATTTGTTCTGGACTCTCAACTTTCCAAGGAAGGGCGAAGGAACTGATTAAAAAAAGAAGCAAAAAAACCAAAAGCCATGAAAAGCGTTTTAGATTCATTCTCCACCCAAAAACCGTAACGCAAGAAGGGAATAGATTCGTGAGGCAGCAACAATTTGGGTAATTGAAACAAACTCATTGGCAGTATGAGCTTCCTCAATTCGTCCTGGTCCAAAAATGACGGTTGGTATATCAACCTGATCCAAAAAAGCTGCTTCACAGGAAGCTGGAAAGGGAGCAAAAATTGGCATTTCCCCAGGAATATCTGAAATTGAACGGCTGAGTATGTCAATCCCTGGAACATCACGAGGAATCTTAACTGGCGGAAGATGGGGGATCGACTGTTCAATTTCAAAAGTTGGTGGGAGGTCATGGATTTCAAACACTTTTTTAACTGAATCACAAATAAGAGATTCTATATCATGAAGGGACAAACCGGGAACGGTTCTGACATCGACTTCAAAATAACACAGATCCGGAACGACGTTTGGTGATGTCCCACCTTGGATTTTTCCAACACTGAGAGCCGGCTTGCCAATATCCTCATCTTCATATTGGTCGAACTCATTTTGCTTTTCTTTAATAAATTGCAGAATCTCTGAGGCTATATAAATAGCGTTTATTCCTCGATGAGCGATTCCAGCATGGCAAGATTTTCCTTTGATGGTTACTCGAAAAGCGGCAACTCCCCGATGTCCTAAGCTAATATTCAAGCCGGTTGGTTCACCAACCACTGCAAAATCAATTGGTTCCCAATTTTTTTGCCAGATCTCTATCCATTTCTTTATTCCAAGATTATCTTGTTCTTCATCAACAACAAAAACCAATTTTAATTTTCCAAACAGATTGGGAGTAAAAAGGGAAACAATTTTTGCTGTATACATCATGGCAGCAAGCGATCCCTTCATATCACAGGACCCTCGGCCATAAAGGTAATTATCAATCACTTGGCCACCCAAGGGTGGCATAGTCCAACCAGTTCCAACCGGAACCGTATCTAAATGTCCGTTTAGCAAAAGGCAAGGACCTTCTCCCCTCCCTCCATCAATTTCAGCAATTATATTGGCTCGACCTTCTTCGACTTCTTGCCATTCCACTCGAATTTGGTGATCGATAAGATAATTGGCGATATAACGAGCTAGATCCGATTCCCCTCGGGTTCGAGAAACACTGGAAATACGAACTAAATTTTGGGCTAAGTGAATGGGTTCAAAAAGATCAAACTCGTTATCCAATAGTGTTTTTAAAACGGGCATTACTGGTTTTTCTCCTTCAAAACAAGTCTTTACCTTAAATCAGGGATTTGCTGATAAATTTCGGCTTCCTCGTTTTTGGAGTTCAATATGTTCTTGGCAGAGAGGACACTCATCGGGCGAATAGGTCATAACTTCCATTTGCAATAGTGGGTGAAAGGGGTATTTGAATTGAATTTTACCTCCGCTTCGATCAACCAATATCCCCACTCCAATAATCTTTGCTCCGGTTTCTTCTACTACATCAATCACTTCTTGAGCAGAAGAACCGGTGGTAACCACATCTTCTACAACGAGAACTGAATTATTTTTTTCAAGAACAAAATCCCGCCGAAACTTCATCTTTCCATTTTCTCTTTCAGTAAAAGCCATTCGTATCCCTAATTGTCGTGCGACTTCATAAGCAAGAATAATGCCTCCAATAGCTGGACCCACAACAACATCTGGTGATGCTCCTGAAAAGCGTTCGATGAGTTCCCCAGCCAATAATTCAACGTATTTTGGCCGTTGCAGTAATTTGAATTTTTCTATATAAAAGGGGCTATGTAAACCGGAGGTGAGAAGAAAATGACCTTCCATAAAAGCTCCAGCCTCGCGAAATAACTGAAGGATTTCTTGCTCTCTCATCGCCAAACCTCCCTCACTTTCCCAATTAAATCATTTATGTCAAAGATATTTTTTTGAATCAGGTAAGCTTCGATACCATCTATGATTTGAACGGCAGCCGAAGGATCGACGAGATTTACCGATCCCAAGGCTACTGCTTGAGCCCCAATAAGGAGATATTCAAGGGCATCTTCCGCCTTCATTATACCACCCATTCCGATGATCGGAAGTCGGGTTTTTTGTATAACATCATAGACCAATTTAAGCGCCAACGGTTTAATCGCCGGACCGGATAATCCTGCTGTTTTTCTGGAAAAAATAAAGCTCTGATTTTCAACATCAACAGCTAATGCTGGGTAGGTATTGGTAATACTCAATATATCTACACCTTCTTTTTCCATAAAAAGAAGGACATTATCCAGGTCATCGGTATTGGGTCCTAATTTAAAAATGAGGGGTTTTTGAATTTTCTGCCGCAAGTTCTGAATGAGTTGGCATAAGATTTGACTATTACAAGAAAAGCTTTCTCCACCCTGCTCGATATTGGGACAAGAAACATTCACCTCAATAGCATCAATTCGTTCTAATCCATTCATCTTTTTGGCAATATCAGAATATTCTTCAATGGTTTTTCCCCAAATATTAGCAATTATCCTGGTTTGAAAATTTTCTAAGAAAGGAAGATCTTCCCGAAGAAAGCGGTCGAATCCCTTGTTTTCTAAACCAATTGAGTTCATTATTCCTGCATAAGTTTCATGAATTCGAGGTGGCGGATTCCCCACCCAAGGAGTTGAGCTTATTCCTTTGAGAGTTAAAGCTCCAATACGATCCAGGTCTAAATAAGGAGCAATTTCTCGCCCATACCCAGCTGTTCCTGAAGCCAAAATTACTGGATTGGATAGGGTTAAATTTCCTAAATGGACTTGGAGATTCATAGTTCAATTTCTCCTAATCGAAATACCGGACCATCTTTACAAACATGAAAATACCCAGGAAGCCCTTTCTTTTTCACTGCACAACTTAGACAAACACCGTATCCGCATCCCATACGTGATTCGAGAGAAACTTCAATTTGATTAGGGATAATGTCTTCCATTTTGCTTAAAGCCTGAAACATCCCCTGTGGTCCACAAGCATAAATTTTTTGAGCAGGTTTTGATTGAGAATGATGATGGAGCCAATCCTCAAAAGCATCCAAAACTGTTCCACAATAATAATTAGATAATTGCTCTTGACAACTTAATACCATAGGGATAGAGAGCTCGGAGAGATAATCAATAAGGACTTTTTCTTCCTGATTACGAATGCCGAAGAAAAACTGAAAGGGAATTTTTTTGGAAGTAAAAATTTGGGCTAAAAAATAAAGAGGAACTAATCCCCGACCTCCACCGATTAAAAGAGCTTCTTTGGGGTTTAGCGAAAAACCATTTCCCAGAGGCCCAAGCAGATCGACCTGGTCTCCAATCTCAAGTTGAGATAAAATTTTGGTCCCTCGGCCAACAATATCAAAAAGCAAACCAAAGTAGTTTTCTTGACAAGATAAAATTCCGAGCGGTCTTTTTAAAAAAGGATCATAGGTTGAACCAGCAGAAATCATTACGAATTGTCCCGGACAAGCAAGGCGAGCAATATCGTTTTCTTCTAACCACAATTCTACAAATGATGTTCCAAGGAATTTTTTCTTGACAATTTTGGCTTTTTTCATCGAATAAATTCCCAAAATCTTTCTTGATAATATACTGCTTTTTCTCGAGCTTTTTTCTCAAATCCCTCCCCGGATACATTGTTCAAATCTTCCCGATAAGCAAAAATCACATTGCGAGACACGTTAATAATTGCACCTAAACCATCGTCACGAAAAGCATTGGCCAACGATTTTATATCACCTTTTTGAGTTCCTACTCCAGGAATTAAAAACAGCAACGAAGGAAAATTGGTTCGAAGATATTTCAGGTCATCAGGATAAGTTGCTCCAACGACGATCCCAATAGAACTGAATCCTGATTCACCGATCATTTTTTCTCCCAAGGTTTCAACCATCTTAGCCACCTTAATATAGACTTTATCCGGACCATCAACGTCCTGTAGGGTGGGTGCGCTTTTATTCGAGGTTCGACACAACACGAAAATACCCCTGTCTGCTTTATCTGCCTCTCCTATAAAAGGAATCAAGCCATCTTCTCCCAAATAGGGATTTATCGTTAAAGCATCTACCTTCCAAAAAGATTCTAATTGGCCACCGGGAAAGGAAACCGATGAGAGATATCCCTGTGCATAGGCGAGTGCAGTACTACTGATATCATTGCGCTTTCCATCTAAAATGACGATATATCCCAAATTTTGGGCATATTCGATGGTTGACTTGAGCGCCAACATCCCTGGAATTCCCAACATCTCATAAAAAGCCATCTGAATTTTTATCATACCCACTGCGTCATGAAGTGCGTCCAATATTTTTTGATTAGTTAGAGTGACTGCACGAGCCAAGGCTTCCCAGGTTTTTCCTTTTTCTTTGAATTCTTGCTCGAGGATAAACCGGGGAAGATATTCGATATGGGGATCTAATCCAACCACCAAGGGACCAAACTCTTGAATACAGCGGCTAATTCGATCAGCAAAATTCATACCCTTCGGTTCTCCTTTACTATCTTTCTTAGACTCTAAGCTTCCAATTTCGAATGTCGCATCAATATTTTACCATTTACTATCGTTGTCACCGGCCATCCTTTTAATTGCCATCCATCAAAAGGACAATTTTTTCCTTTTGAAACAAATTCATTCACCTTTACCTCATGGTGGGTTTCTGGGTCAATGATGGCTATATCCGCATCCATACCAATTTCTAAACTTCCTTTTTTGGTTAATCCTAAAAATTGAGCCGGATTGAAGCTGAGTAGTTTCCAAAAATCAAGCCAGCTTATTGATTGATCATCAATCAACGCCTTCACATAAAGTGGGACTGTAATTTCCAAGTTGGAAATACCAAATGCAGCTTCATTAAAATCGCCCTCTTTATCCTCATTGGTATGTGGAGCATGATCGGATGCTAAAATCCCAATAACTCCTCGCTGAATTCCTTCTTTCAGGGCAACGATATCAGTTTGATCCCGGAGAGGTGGCTTCACTTTGGCTCGACTTCCATATTGGATAATACTTTGATCATCAAGTAGCAGATGATGGGGAGTAACATCGGCGGTCACTTTGGCTCCTTGGTTTTGAAACCATTCAATTAGTTTGACACTCAATGCTGTTGACAAATGGGTAAAGTGAACCGTGGCTCCAGTAGAATGGGCTAGGACTAAATCTCTGGCTATCATTGAATCTTCCGCAACTTTTGGTAAAGACCGGTATCCCATTTTCACTGCCATACTTCCCTCGTTGACTTGACCTTCTCCAGCTATGTCAATATCTTCTTCATGGAGAATAATAGGTAAATGAAAATATCGTGAGTAAGTCATAAGCAGATAAAGCAACCGGCTGTCTTTAACGCATTTTCCATCATCGCTTAATACTTTTGCCCCGGCATTCATCAGCAGCCCCAGATCGGTCATGGCCTTTCCTTCTAATCCCAAACTGATTGTGGCAGCCGAAAAAACATTGACCAAACCAACCTCACGAGCTCGACTGAGAAGGTAGGAAATCAATAAGGGTGAATCAATGGGAGGACGAGTATTGGGCATACATAAAACGGAGGTAAACCCACCTTTTACCGCTGCTCGAGAACCAGAAAAAAGATCTTCTTTTTTTTCTTCCCCAGGTTCGCGAAAATGAACGTGAAGATTAATAAAACCCGGACCTACCAAATATCCGCTAGCATTGATCCTTTCAGCTTTTCCATCATTGATCCCCGGTTCAATCTGAACGATCACTCCATCATCGATTAATACATCGGCTTCTATGGTTCGATTGCTTTGGGGAAGAATTAAAGTGCCATTTTTTATCAATACCTTATTCATCCGTTTGCCCCCCCAAGATAAGAGTTTCTAAAACCGCCATACGGATGGCTAATCCACAACTTACCTGCTCTTCAATCAGGGAATTCTCCTTTTCAACCAAAGATGAATCGATTTCCAACCCTCGATTGACCGGGCCAGGATGCATAATTTTTTTCCAACGGCCATCAGGACCCTTCGGTTTTTCTTTCAGACCAAAGAAACTGGCATACTCCTTGGCACTGGGGAAAAATCCCGCTTCCTGACGTTCTTTTTGGATGCGAAGTAAATAAACCACGTCGGCTTGTCGGATCGCTTCTTCTACCGGATAAACAACTTGGCCTTCCAATACTTCAATACCCTTTGGGATGAGGGTTGGCGGACCGGAAAAAATGACCTGACTTCCTAATTTTTTGAGTCCTATACTCAACGAACGGGCAACTCGGCTATGGAGAATGTCTCCAATAATGGCTACGGTATTTCGGGTAAAATCTATTCCAT
>NZ_DAOLQM010000069.1:0-8918 GCF_035418125.1 Atribacter sp.
ATAAAATGTTGCTTTCGGTACGTGGTTTAAAAACTTATTTTTATATGGGAAATGAAGTAATCAAAGCCGTAAACGAGGTAGACTTTGATCTTGGAGAGGGGGAAATCCTGGGCATAGTGGGAGAAAGCGGTTCAGGGAAAAGCGTATGTGCCCGTTCAATTTTACGCATTTTACCAGTTCCACCAGCTAAAATTTCTGGAGAAATATATTTTAAAGGCGAAGACCTCTTAAAATTGAATGAAAGTCAGATGCAAGGGATAAGAGGGAAGGAAATATCGATGATTTTCCAGGAACCCATGACCTCGCTAAATCCCGTTCTCACTATTGGGCAACAAATTGCTGAATCAATTATTTTCCATCAGAAACTTAATAAAACGGAAGCTTGGCAAAAAACCATCGAGATCTTAGAATTGGTAAAAATTCCCGAGGCTTCTCGAAGAGCAAAAGAATATCCTCATCAACTGAGCGGGGGAATGAAACAAAGAGCGATGATTGCTATGGCTTTATCTTCCAATCCCTCGTTTTTGATTGCCGATGAACCCACTACGGCACTGGATGTTACCATACAAAAACAAATTCTTTATTTAGTTAAAGATATTCAGGGAAAATTAGGTACTTCGGTATTATTTATAACTCATAACTTAGGAGTTATTGCCGAAATTGCTGAAAAAGTTTTAGTAATGTATGCTGGGAAAATTTTAGAATATGCTTCAGTAGAGGAGCTTTTTTATCAACCACAACACCCCTATACTTCGGGACTACTCAAATCTCTACCCCGACTCGATGCTCCTCAAGGAACTGAATTAAATACCATACCGGGGAGAGTGCCCCCTCTCTCTGCTTTACCTCAGGGTTGTGTATTTCATCCCCGATGTTCTTTGGCAGAGAAAAAATGTCGAGAAGAAGAGCCTCCTCTTTTCAAATTGAGTGAAAACCATTTAAGTAGGTGTTGGAAAAGCGATCAAATTGAAAAACAAGATTCGAGAACAAAAATATCTACCTTTTTGGTTGGAAATCAAAAGAAATTTTCCGACGATTATTTGCTTAATGTTAAGAATTTAACCAAGCACTTTCCAATAAAGAGTAGTATGTTTAGCAAAGAAAGAAAATATGTAAGAGCAGTAGAAAAGACAAGTCTTTCTTTAGCAAAAGGTGAAGTTTTAGGGCTGGTTGGTGAAAGTGGCTGTGGAAAAACCACCTTGGGAATGTGCATTCTAAGGTTAATCGAACCAACTGGCGGAGAAGTGATATTCCGGGATAAAAATATAGTTCAACTGAAGGATGAAGATTTACTCTCGATGAGAAAACATATGCAAATAATATTTCAAGATCCCTTCGGATCGCTTAATCCTCGCACGAAGATTAAAGATATTGTCAGAGAGCCTCTTTTTATTCATAAATTAGCCGAAAGCAAGAGCGATGAAGAAGCAAAGATTATTAAATTACTGGGAGAAGTGGGTTTGGATGAAACCTGTGCAAATAAATATCCTCATGAACTGAGCGGAGGGCAAAGACAGAGGGTAGCCATTGCTCGGGCTTTGGCTGTTTCTCCGGAGTTTATTGTATGCGATGAATGCGTATCAGCTTTGGATGTTTCAGTTCAAGCCCAGATTATTAATTTATTAGAGGATTTGAAAAATAAAAAAAATTTATCTTACCTTTTTATATCTCATGATTTAAGTGTAACAAAGCATATAAGCGATAGGGTTGGCATAATGTATTTAGGAAAAATTGTGGAGATGGCTGATTCAGAAAATATTTGTTCTTCACCAAAACACCCTTATACCAAAGCTCTTATTTCTTCAGTGCCTATTCCCGATCCTAATCTTAAACGAGAGTATATTCCGCTAACCGAAGAAATCCCTAGCCCAATTAACATTCCTACCGGCTGTGGATTTCACACTCGTTGTCCATTTGTTACAGAAAAGTGTAAGACTCTTGAACCAGAGCTGAAGGAAGTTGAAAAAGGTTGGTTGGTAGCTTGCCACTTTGTATGAGAAAAGAAGAATTATTTCACATTGAAGATAAAATAGAAGAGTCAAGTTTGTAACAAATTTCTGGGAAGAGTCTTCGTTTAAAAATTATCACGTTTCATAGAAATGAGAAATATAATTCTGTTTTAGCCCTCTTATTACAAACGATTAATTATTTGATATAAGAATTTTCCTTCTTTTAAAAAAGGAGTAAGAAATTATATGGAGAATAAGAATATAAGAGTTGCTCAACTATCTTGTGAGTACACTTCTAATCCATTGGGCATTAATAACCTTAAACCTCTTTTTTCTTGGTCAATCCATCATTCAGAAAGAAACCAAAAACAATCAGCCTATCAAATAATTGTTGCATCCAGTCTGGAAAATGCTAAGAAGAATATTGGAGATATGTGGGATAGCAAAGAAGTAAATACTGACCAATCAACCGTTAAATATCAAGGTAAATTATTGGAGAGTAAAAAAACTTACTATTGGATAGTACGGGTTTGGGATAAGGATAGAAATATGAGCCCTTATAGCGAAATTTCCTCTTTTGAAGTGGGATTATTATACCCTGAAGATTGGCAAGGACTTTGGATAGGAAAACCGGGTAAAGGTAGTCCTCTTTTTCGGAAAGAATTTAAAATAGATAAAGAAATTAAAAGAGCAAGAGTGTATGTCTCCGGATTGGGTTACTGTGAGATACGCTTAAATGGTGAGAAAGTGGGAGATAGGGTTCTGGATCCTGGCTGGACTGATTATGATGAGGTAGTTCTTTATTCTACTTATGATGTTACTTCTTTATTAAGAAAAGGAAGTAATGCAGTAGGGGTGATGTTGGGGAACGGACGTTTTTGCCCTCCTGATGAAGTGGTTAATAAAAACCCTTATAAGCTGAAAAAGTATCATAACTATCCTATTTTCATTTTAGAAATTTATATAGAATTTGATGATGATTCTTTGGTTAGTATTATTTCTGATTCTAATTGGAAAACCAAAGATGGCCCGATTATATTTAACGACATTTATGATGGAGAAATATATGATGCCCGTTTGGAAGAAGAGGGGTGGGATGTGGCCTTATATGACGACTCAGCCTGGGAGTTTGCTCAGGAAGTTGTTTCTCCCCAAGGCAAAATGAAATCTCAGGCTACTTTTCCCTTCATTAAAGTGGATAAAATACTTCCACCTAAGGAACTTACCTCTCCAACTCCCGGGACTTATATTTACGATTTTGGTCAAAACTTCAGCGGTTGGGTGCGATTAAAGGTTTCTGGGCCTCGAGGTACTCAGGTTAAATTAAGATACTCAGAGCTTCTAAACGAAGACAGGAGTTTAAATACAAATCCGAACCAAGGCGCTGAAGCCACCGACATTTATATTTTAAAAGGACAGGGAGAAGAAATTTATGAACCTCGCTTTACTTACCATGGTTTTCGTTATGTAGAAGTTACGGGATTTCCTGGTATCCCTTCTTTAGAAACATTAGAAGGGTGTTTTGTCCATTCAGAGGTTAAATCTACAGGAAGTCTTTTTACCTCTTGTTCATTGGTGAATAAAATTCATGAAAATATTCGCTGGGGTCAACTTAGTAATTTAATGAGCATTCCCACTGATTGTCCTCAAAGGGATGAGCGAATGGGATGGTTGGGAGACGCCCAGCTGGTTTCGGAAGAAACTATATATAATTTTCAAATGATCGGATTTTTTAAAAAATGGTTGGTTGATATTAAGAAATCCCAAAAAGAAGATGGAAGCGTTCCGGATTTGGTGCCTCCTTATTGGGATTTTTATCCAGCAGATCCAGCTTGGGGTACTGCTTGTATAAGCATACCTTGGGATTTGTACCTCTATTATGGTGATCGAGAAATTTTGGAAGAAAACTATTCTATGATGGAGAGATGGGTAGAATTTCTCCACTCTCAGTCAAAAGATGGTATCTTAGAATTGGGAAAGTATGGTGATTGGTGTCCTCCTTGGCATATTATATCGGTAGAAACTCCGATTTCTCTTGTTTCCACTTGGTTCTACTATCGCGACACTCTCCTTCAATCTAAAATAGCAAAAATTTTAGGAAATGTTGAAGATCATGACAGATTCCTCAAAAGAGCCGAAGAAATAAAAATATCCTTCAATAAAAAATTCTTAGGAGATAAGAATTTCTATGGTTGGACCGAGGATTGGTATCGCACTTATTTACCTTCAAATGCTTCTATAGGGGACAAAGAAATCACATCGAAAAGACTACATAGGTATCTTAGAAGCCAAACAGCTAATATTCTTGCTCTTTATTCAGAAATAGTACCTGATGATAAAAGGAAAACTATATGGAGAGAATTAATAGATGACATTGTAGTCGTTCATGGTAACCACCTTAACACCGGGATTATTGGAACAAAATACATCTTAGATGTTTTAACTGAAAATGGAGAAGTTGATTTAGCTTTCAAGTTAGTTACTCAGGCCACTTATCCCAGTTGGGGATATATGATAAGAGAAGGAGCAACCACTCTTTGGGAGCGATGGGAGAGTCTTGCCGAAGAAGGTATGAACTCTCAAAATCATATTATGCTAGGAACGGTTGATGCCTGGTTCTATAAATATTTAGTAGGTATTCAGGTAGATCCTCATTTTCCAGGCTGGAGAAAAATTATTATTAAACCTTATCCAGTCAAAGATCTAAATTTTGCCAGTGCTTCCCTGGAAACTTTTCGAGGTCTTATTTCCTCCGCTTGGAGGAAAGATGTTAATTCTTTCTTCCTACAGGTATCAATACCAGCAAATAGCCAAGCCGAGGTTCAGCTTCCTAAGATGGGCTGGAAAAATATAGTTATTGAAGAAGGAGGAGAGAATATTTGGCAAAAGGGAACCCTGGTTTCTCAAAAAGAGGGAATTGATTATGCTAAGGAAAATGAAGATAGAATAATTATCCAGATTGGATCAGGGGATTATCAATTTAAATTAAAAGAAGAGTAAAGCAATAAGTTGTTAACTCGCTGAAGGGTTTTTAATAAATATCATTTTATGGGAAAAACTACTTTCGATTTACTATCAGGTTATTTTATCCGACAGCTCACCGATCGGTTTCGAGAAGAACGACGAGCTGGTTCAGTCCGTATTCATCTCTATTTCATACGCCGACAGCATCGAGAGATTTAAAGAGTGATGTTCCTATTATTCTTTTAGTATTCTTCCCATTGCTATACTTTTATTCAATTCCCATTTCTTTTGCGGCTTTTTTAAGTACGGCTGCCGAAGAGCGAAAGGCAGTTTGTTCTTGTTCGTTCATATTTAATTCGATGATTTTTAAAATTCCTTCTTGACCCAAAACAACCGGCATTGATAAACACATGTCAGTTACTCCTAAATAGCCATCAATCAAGGTGCTAACCGGGAGGATTCGACCTGAATCTTTAAATATGGCTTCGATCAACGTACAGGTTGCCAGGGCGATAGCATGATTGGTGTATCCTTTATGTCGATAAACTAACATTCCTCCATCTTTAGCTTCTTCAAAAACTTCGGCAAGGTTTTTCAGTGGACAGGTTTTCCGACAGACAGGTAAAGAATTCTCCATTCCCATTCCACCAAAATCAGCCAGGCTCAGAACCGGGAATTCACTTTCACCGTGCTCACCTAAAATGTAAGCATGAATGTCCTCGGGGTGGATGCCGCTATATAGCCCAAGCAAGGAACGGAAGCGCCCACTATCGATCAAAGTGCCGGTTCCTATGACTCGGGAAGGAGGAAAATTCGATAAACGTATGGTGTAATAGGTCATGATATCCACTGGATTAGTTATGATTATGAAAATTGCTTCAGGGCTGAGTTGGGAAAGTTGAGGGATGAGATTCCGAAAAAGAGTAGCATTACCAGTACCCAAATCTAAACGGTTTTTCATGTTGGTCATAGGAACTGATGCTGAAACGACGATGATATCCGAATGGCTGGTTGCTTCAATCGGTCCGGCATAGATTTTCATGGGATGGGCAAAAGAACTGGCGTGAATAAGGTCATAAGCTTCACCTTGAGCTTGATGGTTGTTTTCACCAACTAAAACCATTTCTTTGGCTAAACCCTTCATGAGAATGGTTAATGCCAGCATTGATCCGACTCTTCCAACTCCTACCAGTGATATTTTTTGTTGGTTTTGATTCATGAGACATTCTCCTATCCTAAGGAATGGTGATGAATAGTCATTTTATCTTCATCCTGACCTTTTCCCATCAATGGAAGATCAAGAAATTATATTGATTCATCATCCTGAGTCCTTACTTTTCGAGGGTGCGAGGACCTCATTTTTTAATTATATTATAAAAGATATTTTTCTATAAGAGATTGCCACGTCGTTCGACCTAAAGGAAAGTTGAACTCTTCACAATGGCGGATTGAGCAGTTGAGATCCTCACGCGGAAAAACACCGCTCAGGATGACAGATTAAAGACACCCTCCCCGCCGCAAAGCGACACCCCTCCAAGGAGGGGAATTTTTAAATATATTCCCCCATTGAGGGGGGATTTAAGGGGGGTGTGCCTTTATCTTTTTGGTTTGATCACTTTTCACCCATTCCGGTATTTTCAGGATAGGCCTTCATACCACCAAGTGACACCAGAATAATCTACCAAATAAAAAATAATGACAAAAAGAAATTAATTTTGTATTCTTTTCTTGTAAAATATTAATTAAAAAGTACTCTTTTTATAATAGGAGAGAAAAATGGTATTATTTGATACAATATATTTAAATTATATTCATGTTCTGGTTTTTTTGAAATAGCTAATCAAGGATACCATTTCTTTGGTTTTTTCTGCCAGGCCAATCTGGAAACCGAGGTGGTAGTGATACGATGAGACAGTATCGAATTGAGCAAATCCAGAGTATAAAAGATTTCAGAAACCAAAGGAAAACAACTGAATTCCAAGTTTGGAAACTCATAATCAGTATTGTAATTTGTCAAAGTGTGGTTTTTGTTGCGAGTTGGTATACAGCCAAATCTATTTCAACTTGGTATGAAACTTTAAAAAAACCTCCATTTACTCCTTCGATGGGGATAGTTGGTCTTATCTGGATCATTCTCTACGCGCTTATGGGAATTGCCCTTTACCTTATTTGGAGAAAAAGTGGTACTGATTTAAGTGTTGCTTCTGCAATGGCAATCTTTTTCGTTCAACTATCTTTGAATGTGCTGTGGATTTTCGTTTTTTTCGGTTTAAGGCTCCCTTTAGGTGGAATTTTTATAATAATCCCCCTCTGGATTTTTATTCTACTGACCTCCATAAAGTTTTTTCTTGTCGATCGAATTGCTGGATATCTTATGATACCTTGTTTAATATGGATAAGTTTTGCCAGTGTATTAAATGCATTTATTATTCGGTTAAATCAATAGATTCTTCAAAATGCTTCTTGATTCTTCAATTAAAAAGTGAACAGGTTTTAATATCTTATAAGTTATTTTTAAAGATATAAGTAACAAATCTTATGAGTATGAAAAGGATAAATAATTAGAGTAGTATGAATAGGTTTTAGGAAAGGGGAGAACAATGGAATTAAGCCCAAGAGAAAGAATTATCAGAGTTTTAAAGCGCCAGGGGGATTTAGATCGTATTCCCTGGAGCTTCCATTTCGGGGCCAGTTCGGCTTTTACTCCGGGCTCCTATAAAAAGTTTACTGAGCATACCAAGATAACCAATGTCAATGACTATTATCAATTTGAAGTTAGAATAGCTCACTCTGACGAGATAGAACAGCAATTCCACACTTCGTCTTCAAATTTTGGCTTGAAAATGCTCCCTAATGGAATCAAGGAAGACTATTTTGAACCCTCCCTCCCTCAAGGAACATCGATGACTTCATGGGGAGTTGGTTTGATAGAGTGGCCGGATAATCCCGGTTCAGAACAAATGATTCACCCTTTAGCTAATAAAAACGATTTAAAATCCATCGAAGAATATCCGATACCGGGAATAGATCAGGATAGTTTTCCTATCGTTCAGAGAAGAGCCCAAGAGATAAAGTCGAAGGGGTATATTTCATCAGCTTATTGTGGGAGCCTTTATGAATGGTCTCATTGGCTTCGGGGAATGGAGACTTTTATGGTTGATTTATTAGCGCGTCCGGTTTTTGCCCAAACACTTTTACGAAAGGTTGCAGATTTTACCTATAAATTTGCCCGTGCTCATGCTGAAGCTGGAGTGGAAATTCTTTGTTTTTATGATGATTATGGGATGCAGAGTTGTCTTCAGATTAATCCATCCTTATGGAGAAAATATCTTAAACCAGAATGGGAGAGAATTATTGGGGATTTGCGTTCGGCTTATCCCGACCGATACTTTTTCCTTCATTCCTGTGGGAATATCGAACAAATCATTCCAGATCTGATTCAGGTTGGATTTGATGTTCTTCATCCCATTCAACCAGAATGTCAAGATTCAGAGCGAATCATCCGGCAATATGGTGATCGTATCAGTTTTTGGGGAACGATAAGCGTACAGAATACCCTTCCTTTTGGAACCGTTGAAGATGTTGATAAGGAAGTAAAATCTCGTATGGATTTGGCACGGCTTATTCCATCTTTAATTGTTGCACCCTCCAATACTTTGGGCCAAGAAATTCCCATACAAAATATTATTGCTTATACTGAAGCCTGTCAGAAGTATTGCCATGTTGAGTGCTAAAATTAAGAATAAACATTCTTGCCATAATTGTGGTACCAGATGAGGATGAAAATCAAGATTCGACATTCCATGGCAGGTCGCTATATTAATTAAAGAATGGGCACAATACATTGTGCTCCTACAGAAAAACATTCTTTGGTAGGAGCTTGATTTATCATACCCATTCCAAATCCGTCATTCAGGCTGTGTCACATCTGTCACTATTTAGCCGTAATCTTTCGTAGATTCAAAAAATTTCAGATAAAAGTTAAGCTCAGAATAGATCTCGGCT
>NZ_DAOLQM010000070.1:0-5826 GCF_035418125.1 Atribacter sp.
CAAGCAATTTTTACCGGTTTTAGGGAAACCGGTGTTGGCATATACTATTGATGCATTTGAGAAATCACCCTTAATAGATGAAATAATTGTAGTCATTAACGAAAATCATGAGAAGCAGTTCCAGGAACAGATTCTCAATCATATTCAAACCAAAAAGGTTTTACATTATGTTTTTGGTGGGGGTACCAGGCAAGATTCGGTTTATGCTGGATTAGAGTTAATTTTTAACCGCCCTGATGATTATGTTTTAATCCATGATGGGGTTCGACCTTTGGTGAGTGAAGAGATACTCATGCGCTCAGTAGAAGGGGTTATGAAATATGGTGCAGTTTGCTGCGCTATTCCTTCGGTTGATACCTTAAAAATAAGTAAAAATAACAATTATATTGATTCAACTTTAGATCGTTCGGTGGTTTGGAGAGCCCAGACCCCTCAATCTTTTAAGATTTCTATCATTTGGGAAGCCATCCAAAAAGCCAAGGTTGACGGTTTTTATGCGACAGATGATTCAGCCATGGTTGAGCGGATAGGGATTCCGGTTTACTTGGTATTGGGTTCTGAAGAGAATTATAAAATAACTACCCCCCAGGATTTTATGCGAGCTGAGGAGAATTTAAGATGGATAAAATCCTGACCGGCTTTAGGGTGGGTTTAGGATATGATATTCATCCTTTTGTTGAAGGGAAGAAATTAGTTTTAGGTGGTGTTACCGTACCCTATCATCTTGGTTTATCCGGCCATTCCGATGGGGATGTGGTTTGCCATGCGTTAATGGATTCTTTGCTGGGAGCAGCGTCATTACCAGATATCGGTTATTGGTTTCCCAATCAAGATGAGCGTTTCCTTAATGCTTATAGTCTTTTATTGTTGGAAGAAATAACTCAAAAAATCCGGGGCGAGGGGTTGGATATCATTAATTTTGATTGTACCCTGATTGCTGAATTTCCCCGGGTCATGCCTTATGTTATGGAAATGAAACAAAACTTATCCCGAGTGACTGGGGTAGATATTCAGTCGATCGGCCTTAAGGCGACGACCAACGAAAGACTTGGAAGTTTAGGAAAGGGGGAAGGCATTGCATGCCTATCCATATGTCTTATTTGGAAAAATGTATAAAAGGGATGTCGATAACCCTTATTTTGTCCCTGGTGGTTTTTATTTTTTCCAATTTAACTTATGCAAACAAATCCATACCGGATCGATTGGTAAATCGAAATTCAGGAACAATTTTTATTAGTGGAAGGAGAGTTATGCGGATTCGACATTCCGGTGATTATTCTTCGATTGATGAAAGAACCGAAAAAATTTATAAGCGATTGTCGGATTTGTTTACACATCCTCCGTCGGGTGCCATTAATTTTTATGTAGCACCCGAATCAAAACAGGTGATAGCTTATTGTAATCAAAAGCTTCTTTTTTCGGTTTACCCAAGCGATGCCTCTCTAAATAACTCCGAAATGTTAGACCTTGCTCTGCTCTGGTTAAATCAGATCCAAATGGAATTTTATCGTTTATATGATGGATACGAAGGACGAGTAGTCAATAAAATTATTGGCTTAGCTTCTTGGTATGGGCCAAGATTCTCCGGAAGAACAACGGCATGCGAAGAGGTATTTAATCCTTATGCTTTTACGGCAGCTCATCGAACCCTCCCGATTGGCTCGATTCTTTTGGTTTCGAATCCTGATAATGGCAAAAAGGTTGTTGTAAGAGTAAACGATCGAGGACCGAGAAGTAAAAATCGAGAAATCGACCTATCATTGGCTGCAGCGAAAGCCATTGGGATCCACCAATCTGGTGTCGATGATGTGACTATTGAGGTGATTGAGTAGGTTTTACTCGGCAAAGAATAAATTTAACTTCATTCAAAAACCTAAGGGCATGATAAATCAAGCCCCTACCAAAGAATATAAAATGTAGGGGCGCAATTTATTGCGCCCAATTAATGTAGCGACCTGCCATGGCATGTCGAATCTTGGGTTTCATCTTCATCTGGTGCTACCAAGTGGCATGATTATCTATAATGGAAAAAGCCAAATAATTATATTCCTTATGGCAGAATCTATGATAGGTATTATTTTATAATGAAAAACAGGAAAGGGAACGAGATTGGATATCTACCTCTATAATACACTAACCCAAAAAAAAGAATTGTTTGTTCCACAGAATAAAGGAAAAATTGGTTTTTATGCATGCGGACCCACCGTTTATGACTTAATTCATATTGGAAATGCCAGAGTATTTGTAATATTTGATTGTTTGCGACGGTTTTTTGAACAGGTAGGCTATGAAGTTAACTTTGTACAAAATTTTACCGATGTTGATGATAAAATAATCAATCGAGCCAAGGAAAAGGGTCTTCAACCCGAAGAAATAGCGGCTAATTATATTGAACAATATTTGATTGATGCCGAAAGATTAGGCATCAATCAACCAACCGTTTCCCCCCGGGCGACTGAGCATATTCAAGACATTATCGCCCTCATCCAACGACTCGAAGATCAAGGTTTTACTTACTCTCTTGAGAGTGACATTTTGTTCGATGTTTCACGTTTTTCAGGTTACGGTAAACTTTCTCGAAAACCTATAGAAGATCAGATAGAGGGAGCACGGGTTGAGGCTCGTTATCAAAAAAGAAATCCTGCCGATTTTGTTCTATGGAAAAGCGCCAAACCAGGAGAACCCTTTTGGGAAAGCCCTTGGGGAAAGGGGAGACCAGGATGGCATATTGAGTGTTCGGCGATGTCGATGAAATATTTAGGCGAAACCCTGGATATTCATGCCGGCGGAATTGATTTAATATTTCCCCATCATGAGAATGAAATTGCTCAAAGTGAAGCAGCTACCGGCAAACCTTTTGTTAAATATTGGCTTCATAATGGTTATGTGAATATTCAAAATGAAAAGATGTCGAAATCTTTAGGCAATATCTTGACCGTACGTGAGCTTTATGCTAACCGTGATCCCCGATTATTGCGTTTAGTTATTCTTTTTACTCATTACCGCAATCCTATTAATATCGATGATACGATTTTAGATGCTGCAGGGAGTTATTTAAATCGAATTAAAAATTTTGTTCGGAATTTCTTTTTTATTTATAACCAAATCCAGTCAGATTCGAAATGGCAGGATAGTGATAAAAGCTTAATAGATAAAATCCAGTCAATGTATGAAAAGTTTGTTTCTGCACTTGCTGATGATTTTAATACCCCTCAAGCCTTGGCGGTTTTGAGTGATTTTATTAAAGAGATGAATATTTATCTTCAACCAAAAAGACGAAAATGGAATCTCAATACATTGGAAAGTATTTTAGGTTTTCTCAATCAAGTGAACCAAATTTTGGGTGTGATACCGCTACAGGGGATAGAGGAAGAAGATCGAGAAGTTTTAAAACTGATTCAAGATAGGGAAATTGCCAGAAAAAATCGAGATTTTTCCCAGGCAGATCTTCTTCGAGATACTATTGTGAAATCCGGCTATATCATCGAAGATACACCTCTGGGGCCTCGCTATTATCGAGATGAAGATTGTTAACTAAGAACAAAGATTCAACCTGCCACGGCATGTCGCTACATTAATCGTGCGCAATGAATTACGCCCCTACTTTTTAAATTCTTTAGTAGGGGCTTGATTTATCAAGACCGAGGGTGAATTCAAAATAAGCTTGAAGAAGAGGGAAGCAATGTCAAATATCATCTACGGACGAAATCCAGTAAAAGTAGCCATGGAATCACCAAGGAAAAAACCAATACAGCTTTATCTTCAGAATGATATCCAAGGTGAAGTAATCATAAAAATTATCGAGTTAGCCAATCGTTTAAAAATACCCTTTATTAGGCTGGATAAGTTTGCTATACAAAAAATTGTCGGCTATCCAGCTCATCACCAAGGGGTGGTTTTGGTTTATGAACCATTGGGAAGTCCAACCTGGAAAGATATTCTAACCAAAGCAAAATCCAAGAAGGATTCTTTGGTGGTTTTTGTTGATAGCGTTGAAGACCCACGGAATTTAGGTGCAATCCTCAGAACAGCATCAGCTTTTGGTGTTGATGGGGTTATTACTAGCAAAGCTCACACCGCACCGATAAATTCAGAAGTGATTAAATCTTCAGCAGGAGAACTGGAAAAAGTCGACATAGCTCAGGAGAATAATTTTACTGGAATTGTTAAAGAATTTCGCGAGAATAATTTTTGGATGGTTTCCTTTGAAGCTGATGCTGAAATGCCCTTATGGGAAATGGATTTTAGCCAAGGTTCCTGGGGAATTATAGTAGGAGGAGAGGATCGAGGAGTTCGAAAGATTATCCGTTCGCTTTGTGATTACGTCGTTTCTATACCCTTGGAAAATATGGTAAACTCGCTAAACGTATCAGTAGCCTTTGGTATTGGACTTTATGAGGTGATTCGTCAAAAACAAGGGAGTCGTTCATGCTGAAAAAAGGTGATGTTATCGAAGGAATTGTTGAAACCTTTGCTCTTCCCGATTGTGTTGGAGTGATACGCCATCAAAACTGGGTAGTTTTTGTACCTGGGGTTCTACCTGGAGAAAAATGCCGAGTTACAATTCGAAAAGTCAAAAGAAATTTTCTTCAAGGAGAACTCGAAGAATTCATTGAAAAATCCCCAGCTCGAATTGAACCGATATGTCCTCATTTTAAAATGGGCTGTGGTGGATGTAGCCTTCAGTTTGCGGATTATGCTGAACAGGTATCAATAAAAGAGAAAAATGCCCTCAATACCATTGAAAAGATTGGTAAAGTCGATCTTTCATCGATAGACTATGAAGGATTTCTTCCATCAGTTCTAAGTCTTGGTTATCGTAACAAAATGGAGTTCAACTTTGGTAACCAAGATGGAAAATTGATTTGTGGATTGAGACCTAAGGGTAAATATTGGGATCTTATTGATTTACAAACCTGTTATTTAATGAATTCACAGCTGGTTACTGGATTATTAGATTTTTTTCGATCTTATGGAAACCGTTATGGATTAAAGGGATACGATCCGGTTCGAAAAGATGGTTTTTTAAGAAATTTATTAATTCGTTACAACCGCAGTCTTGACCAATATTTGATCGGTCTTTCAACGATAAGGGGAGAACTCCCTGGGGTGGGAGAACTGGTTAAGGACTTGACCCATTATTTTCCTAACGTTTCTGGACTTGTGCACATTATAAACAATTCACTGGCTAATGCCCTCTTGTTTGAAGAAAAAATTCTTTTATATGGCTCGGATTATTATATTGAAACCATTGGTTCGACCCAGTACAAAGTCTCCGTTGATAGTTTTTTTCAGGTCAATATTCATACCGGTGAGCTACTTTTTCCAATCATTACCAATTATGCCGATCTCCAACCCGGGGAATCGCTTTTTGACCTTTATTCAGGAAACGGAAGTATTGGATTATATTTATCACGCCAGGGGACCATGATTACTGGAATTGAAGAAAATCCCCAGGCAGTTGAAGATGCTCAGTATAATGCTACTTTAAACTCGATTTCTTCTTATAACGCTATTTGTGGAAGAGTGGAAAAGGCATTGTTGGATGTAATTGGAAATTCTATGAAAAAAGGAATAGTTGATCCTCCTCGAGCAGGTTTGACACCCAAAGTTATCAAAACTTTGATTGCAGCTCACCCTGAGAAAATCGTTTATGTCTCTTGCAACACCGCATCGTTGGCTCGTGACCTAGCGGTATTTGCTGAGGACAACTATTTTTTAAAAAAAATTTCCTGGATCGATCTTTTTCCTCAAACCCCTCATTACGAAGCGGTAGCATTGATTGAACCTTCAAGTTAATTCTATTTTTCCCCTCATAGTGGGAAA
>NZ_DAOLQM010000070.1:5926-8804 GCF_035418125.1 Atribacter sp.
GTGGGAAAGGATTCAGTTCATTTCTAAAAAATTCCAATTCCCGTTTTACCTTCCCTGCTAAAGGGGGAGATAAGTTTCTGAAAAAGTATTTTTCTTTATCATTTGGTGTTGTCTTAGAGCATAAGGATTTATCCATTAAGATCGGTATAAAGAAATGAGAAGGCAAAATTAGAATTATGGACTATCATAATATAATTAATAATTCTATTTTATTATTTTTTTCAATACTGGGGTATTGCAAAAAGATGGTTCGGTCGTTAGAGTATTACCAAATAAGGTAGGTGAGACCATGAAATCCATTGAGAAAGTAGAAAAATTTGCCCAACTTAATGACTTCGTTGCCGACAGAGTATACCACTTGAGCGGTGAAGGTGCCTTTGAAGTTTTAGCTCAAGCCCGAAAATTGGAGAAGTTGGGTAAAAAGATTATTCATCTTGAAATCGGCGAACCAGATTTTGAGACTCCTGAAAGAGTTAAAAATAAAGCAATTCAAGCCATCCAAGCTGGACATACCCACTACGTACCTTCTTCTGGATTAGACGACTTAAAAGAAGCAGTTACAACCTATATGAAAAAAACCCGGGGAGTAAACGTTGACCCGGAGGAAGTTGTTATCACCCCAGGAGCTAAACCGGTTATATTTTTAACCTTTCTTATGCTTCTTCAGCCAGGTGATGAGGTGATATATCCCAATCCTGGCTTTCCAGCTTACCGGTCAATTATTGATTTTGCCGGAGCAAAAGCAGTGCCTCTTCCTCTTTTAGAAGAGAATGAATTTCGGGTGGACACCAATGAACTAAAAAGTTTGATAACTTCGAAAACCAAGATGTTAGTTTTAAATTCTCCGCATAATCCGACTGGTTCAAGATTATTGGCCGAAGACTTAGAGGCAATAGCACATGTTGCAATCGATGAGGACTTAATGGTATTTACTGATGAAGTATATAGCGAAATTGTTTATGATGGAGATCATGTGAGCATACTCCAATACCCAGGTATGAAAGAGAGAACAGTATTGCTCGATGCCTTTTCTAAAACCTTTGCCATGACCGGTTGGAGATTGGGTTATGCAGTTCTTCCTCGGGAATTAGCCGGATATTTATCTTTATTAGTTACTAACTCCAATTCATGTACCTGTACTTTTACTCAGATGGCAGGAGCTGAGGCTCTTTTATTCGAGAGAAACTCAGTTCAAAATATGACGAACGAGTTCCGTCGGAGAAGAGACTTTTTATTTGATCGGATAAGCAAAATTGAAGGTGTTCAAATTGTTAAACCGAATGGTGCTTTTTATTATTTTCCCAATATCAAATCTTTTGGATTAACATCCCGAGAAATGGCTGCTTACCTTTTGCAGGAAGCTGGGGTTGCCCTTCTCCCTGGAACTTGTTTTGGTGAACAGGGTGAGGGTTATTTACGGATTTCTTTCTCAAATTCGATGGAAAATATTTCTGAAGCTATGGATCGAATTGAACTCGCCTTAAAGCGATTAAAAGCATAAAACCGGATCTCATAACCGGAACAGGAGGACGATAAAATGAAAATTGTTTTAACTAACTTTAGACGAAAAGGGACTCCTATGAGCCGAGCCGAAGAACAGGGATTGCTTCAAAAAATTATTGATCTTCTCTATGTTGAAGGCTTGGAATTTGATTTAAAAATTGTTGATTCAGAATCTGGTGAATGATTGAAAAGCCGGGATGATATTTCAGAAAAAAGAATCCCGGCAACGATAAAGAAGCACCCCGCTAAAGTGCGGGGTGTAAATTTCTCTTGCCAAAGAAAATATGAAACCACCGCAGCAAACACTGGCTCTAAAACAAAAATGATTCCAACATGGATAGCGGTAGTATGTTTTTGTGCTATTTTTTGAATCGCAAAAGCCAGCCCGGTTGCGGCAGTCCCTAAAAAAATAAACTGACCAACATCGATCCACTGAGCGGGAAGGCGGAGTGACCGAAAAGAAATAGCTAGTAAAAAACTCAAAAAGGCTACCGTACCCATTTCAACGATAACCAGCGGAAGAGCCTGGCTTTTTTGGGAAAACTTTTCTACCAATACGATCTGCAATCCATAAGCTGCTGCCCCTACCAAGGTTAATAAATCTCCAAAAATTTGCCCTTTTTTTATAAATTCAGTAGGATTAAAAGTCAGAAAAGCTAATCCAACCAGAGCCATAGCTACTCCAATCATGGTTTCTTTTTTCAGCTTGGTTCGAAGGAAAGCGAAAGAAAAAAAAGGAACTAAAATAACCGACAATCCGGTGATAAATGCCGAACGGGCTGGTGTGGTATAAACTAAACCAAAGGTTTGAAAAAGATAACCACCAAAGAGAGCGGTTCCTAAAATCAAGCCGTATTTAAAAGTATTTTTATCTGGCAACCTTTGGGGAAGAATGAGTAGCAAAAATAAAGTGGCAATGGTAAATCGCCAAAAGAGAACATTCAGTGGGGCTTCTCTGCTTAATATGTTTTTCATCATGACAAAAGTTCCTCCCCAGACGAGGCAAACTCCTGCCAAGGAAAAATCAGCTATCAGTGAACGATTTATTTTCATAATTCTCTCCTTTAAATATCACTTGAAGCGATGGGTATTTTTTTTCTTGAATAAAATATTTTGCGCATTATTTGTTGGCATTTTAAAAGCACACAAATGGTAGTATATCTTTATTTTTCATAAAATTGAACCAGGAGAAGGGTTAAAAAACAATTTCTACGAGATTAAGGAATTATTCGCTCCTTCACCCTTGGTGGGAAAAATTGGGATGAGGATGAAAACCAAGATTCGTCATGCCATGGCATGACGCTACATTAATCGAGCGCAATACATTGCGCCCCTCCAATTTAATATTCTTTGGTAAGGGCTTGATTTATCATGC
>NZ_DAOLQM010000071.1:0-8702 GCF_035418125.1 Atribacter sp.
AGGAGTTCAACTGTACTTTGGTTGGACGACGTGGCAATCTCATCTTTTTGAAAGGCCGAGGGGGCGAGGGGGAGAATGGGAGAGGGGGAGAAAAAAAATTAAAGAATAAAAGAAAAAATAAAAAGAAAAGATACTCACGCCCTCAAAAAGCGAGGGCTCAGGATGACGGATTAAAGACACCCTCCCCGCCGTAAGGCGTCATCCCTCCAAGGAGGGGAATTATAAGATGGTATTTTCAGAATAGAAACATGAAGGTTGAAAGGATAATAGATATTGAATTATAATAACCGTCTATGCCTTTTTAAAAGCTTTTCTTTTTTCTGAGGAGGACTGAAAAATAATGAATAAAAAGATCAAAAATAATATCAAAGTACCTTGTTTACCAATGGAGAATTTCTTTCGGAACCCGGAGAAAACGGCTTTCAAATTTTCTCCCGATGGAAAATATCTATCTTACCTTCAACCCTGGAAAAATAGATTGAATATTTATGTTGAACAAATCGCCGACGGGTCGATTGTCCAAATAACTCAAGTTACCGAACGTGATATTGCTGGCTATTTTTGGGCAAATAATTCTCGAATAGCCTATTTAAAAGATACTGGTGGGGATGAAGATTTTAAATTATATGCGGTTAATATAGATGGAACCGAATTAAAAGAATTGACGCCCTTTCCAGGAGTACGTACTGAATTAATTGATGATTTAAAAGATAACGAGAAAGAAATTATTATTGGTCTTAACAAAAGGAATCCTCAATTTTTTGATGCTTATCGAGTTAATGTTTATACTGGAGAAATGGACCTCATTGCAGAAAATCCTGGAAATATTTCTGGTTGGATGACCGATCATGAAGGTCGATTACGAGTTGCGGTGACGACCGATGGAGTGAACTCCAGCCTTCTCTATCGGGATCAGGAAGGCCAACCATTTCGGAGCTTAATTACCACCAATTTCCGCGATACCATTGCTCCGCTTCAATTTACCTATGATAATCAACGATTATATGTTTCTTCTAATTTAGGTCGAGATTTGCAAGCTATATATGAATATGACCCACAGTTGGGGAAAGAAGTAAAACTGATTTATGAAAATTCGGAAGTGGATGTATCGGTTCTTTTGACATCAGATAAAAATAAAAAAATAACCGGTGTAGCCTATGTTACCGATAAGCTACATTATTATTTTTTTGATCGAGAACGGGAAGAAATCCAACAATTTCTTGAAAAAAAACTCCCTGGATATGAAATTTCAATAGCCAGCATGAACCGGGAAGAAGATAAGATCCTGGTTAGAACTTATAGCGATAAATCACGAGGTGCTTACTATTACTATGATCTTCATAATGGAGAATTCAAAAAAATAGTTGAAGTGAGTCCCTGGCTAACGGAAGAATTTTTAGCCGATATGGAACCAATAACCTTTTCCGCCAGAGATGGTATGGTTATTCATGGATATCTGACTCTCCCTCGAACTGATGATTCCAAACACTTATCAGTTGTCGTAAATCCCCATGGAGGTCCTTGGGCAAGAGATGTCTGGGGCTTTAATCCTGAAGTCCAGTTTTTAGCCAATCGTGGGTATGCGATTTTTCAAGTTAATTTTCGTGGATCAACTGGGTATGGGAGAAAATTTTGGGAAGCCGGTTTTAAACAATGGGGTAGAAAGATGCAGGATGACATTACTGATGGAGTCAAATGGTTGATTCAGAAAGGAATTGCTGATCCCAAAAGGATTGCCATTTACGGGGGTTCTTATGGTGGATATGCAGTATTAGCTGGTTTAACCTTTACTCCCGATTTGTATGCAGCCGGAATTGATTATGTGGGAGTTTCCAATATATTTACCCTTTTAGAAACCATTCCTCCCTACTGGGAGCAAGGGCGTCAAATGCTTTACGAAATGATTGGCGATCCGGAAAAAGATCGTGATTTACTCCAGTCAGCATCACCAGTGTTCCATGCGGATAAAATTCGAGCACCCTTGCTGGTTGCTCAGGGGGCGAACGATCCACGAGTTAAAAAAGCGGAATCAGATCAAATTGTTGAAGCTCTTCGCCATAGAGAGGTAGACGTTAAGTATATAGTTAAAGAAAATGAGGGCCATGGTTTTCGAAATGAAGAAAACCGGTTTGATTTTTACCGAGAGATGGAACAATTCTTAGCCAAGCACTTGGACGGAATGATATGTTAGTAAAATGGTTATATTACTTAAAATGTAAAAAAGGAGTGTGTTGAAGATGAAAACAATAATCAAGCTCCTTTGGTTGGTTTTACTTTTTATCATTCCGTTGGGGAGTTTTTCATTTGTTTGGTCTCAAGATCAAACCCAATTAGAAAATTTTCAGCTCAATGACTTTACACTGATGACATTGGATGGTCAAGAAATTACTTTAAGTAAATTAACCGGAAAACCAGTTTTGTTAACATTTTTCTTGACAACCTGTTCTCACTGCCAAGCTGAAAGCGCATCCTTAAATAAAGTCTTTAATAAATACCATGTATCAAAAGAGCTTCAAATTTTAGCGGTTGCCCCACGCATGGATAGCAGGGAGAATCTGGTGAAGTTTATTGATGAATATCAAATCACTTATCCAATTCTTCACGACCAAGAGAATCAGGTGTTAAAACTTTACGGAGTAATTGCGGTTCCCCATAATATATTTATTGACCGAGAAGGAAAGGTTAAAAGAGTCATTACCGGTGAGGTTGATCTGACGACTTTAGAAGAATCTCTTGAGGAAATATGGTAAAAAAAAGTGCGGATATCAACAAACCTATTTGCATTTTTGCCATCAAACGGAAATTTCGCATCTCCACCCCTCCCATAACATCTCAAGAGATTATCCCGTAAGAAGAAAATGCAAAAAATCAGTTTCTCGGTATCCGCACAAATCCCATTATACCATATTTTTATTTTTTTAATAATATAAAGGAAAAATATTTTTTAAATGTTAATGATAGGTTTAAAAGTAACTTAATTTATTTGGATCTATTTATGTAGCGGTATGCCATGGCATACCGAATCTTGGATTTTTATCCTCGAATGCACTTTAACTGCTTATTTAAAAAATACCGATGATGGACAGCACATTTGGTTGTTTATGAGCGATGTGGCCTTTAGTTCTTCTTGCTTTAATATTTCTCCCTTAATGCTGATTTGAGTCATTTTAATTGGAACTTTTGCACCAGATTGAAGGAGAGCATTTTGAACAGTTCGAATTAAACCACGGCAACAAGGAACTTCCATGTAGATAATATCTAACTCTTTTATTCTGTTCTGTCGAAATATCTGAGCCAGTTTTTCTTCATAAAGATCTGCATTATCAAGTTTTGGACATCCGATTAATAATACTTTTCCGGCTAAAAACTTTTCATGAAAAGCCGGATAAGCACAAGGAACACAATCTGCGGCTATGACTAAGCTAGCATTTTTTAAATAGGGTGCTTCGGTTGGAACCAACATTAATTGTACCGGCCAGTTTTCCAAAAGAGATTGACGTTCCTCAACAGGTAAGGAGTTTACAGGTTTTTTTTGTTGACATGAACTCCCCTTTAATGATTGAGCCATAGTTCCAGGACATCCACAAGCGAGGAGGGGTTCAGGCTGGGAAGGAGGTTGGGGTTGGAGACTTTCGTCAAAGGGTTCGGCGATTCTTTCTTCAATTTGCAGAGCACCAGTTGGACATTCTCCAATACAAGCGCCTAAGCCATCGCAATAACTGTCTTTAACCAAACGAGCCTTTCCGTCAATAATTTGAATGGCTCCTTCAGCACAAGCTAATACGCATTGACCGCATCCATTGCATTTTTCCTCATCTATTTTGATAATGTTCCTTCGAACAGTATTCCTTTTGTCCGTCATGGCTATCACACCCCTTATTGCCCATTAAATTGGTTGTTTATTAAATTTTTTCTATTTAGGTATAATAGTACCAGAATATATTAATATGTCAATGATTAATTTTTCACCCTCATCCTCACCTTCTCCCATCAAGGGAGAAGGAATTCTAAATTATTATTTACTGAAGTTGGGACCAGCGGACTTTCCAGGGTATGAGAACCGAATCAATGGTATAGATATTACCATTATTCGTTTCATAAGCAATGCGAGAAAATTCGGCGTTAATTTCACTCATTCTGGGAGCATCATTTATTGCTAATAAAACCTTAGGGTCTTCTTTGCTTTTCATCAAAACCATGGTTGATCCTTCTAAAAGTGTTTTCAAGGTGAGCTTGTTTCCAGGGAGATCACGCCAGGTGATTCGATAAGGAACCATGTGATAGCTGAGAATAGCAGTGAGGATGGGACGGTTTTCTGGTTTAGAGAGAGCCTCTAAGGTATTTTTGGATAAATCTTTAAAAGCGTCATTATTTGGAGCAAAAATAGTTATATTATTAATTTCTCTTAAAGAAATTAATAAGCCCGCATTATCGATGAGTTGTAGTAAAATGGTAAAATTACCATCGGCAGCTAATACATCAACTATATTGGCTTCAATCCTTTGAGTGGACGGGTTAAATCTTCGATTCCGGCTTGAAGCCAAGGGAGAAGCGAACGAGAAATGAGTGAATAGGAATATCGCGATAAAAATCAACGAAATTGGAGAATATCTTTGTTTGGTCATAAATTCTAATCCTCCACAGTATTTGATATTATATTATTCCTATTCAGCATATTGGAAAAGGTTCGTTTCGAAATTAATGAATAATTAGGTTAAAATGAAACTCGATAATCTACTGAAAACCGGGAGGAAAGACCGTTGAGCGATCACATCAAGAAAATAGCCGCAGAACTGAGTATAAATGAAAAACAAGTAAGCGCGGTTGTTGAGCTTCTCAATCAAGACGCCACCATTCCCTTTATTGCTCGTTATCGGAAAGAGGCAACTGGAAGCTTAGACGAAGTAGCAATAACTGAAATAAGAAACCGAATGGACCGCCTTATATTATTGGAGAAAAGAAGAGAAGCGATCTTCAGTGCCATGGAAGAAAGAGGCCAGCTAACCGACGAGATTCGCGAAAAAATGGAAACAGCTGAAACCCTAACCGAGTTAGAAGACCTCTATTTACCCTTTCGACCAAAACGGCGAACCCGAGCGACCATAGCCCGGGAAAAAGGCCTGGAACCTTTAGCTGAAATCCTCTTTAAACAGGAAGAAGAAGATCCCACCGTTTTAGCCGAAGGCTTCCTGGATCAGGAAAAAGGTGTAACAACAGTCGAAGAAGCATTGAAAGGTGCGCAAGATATTATGGCGGAGTGGATGAATGAAGATCAAGAAGCACGGAAAGCTCTCCGAGAATTATTCCTGACTCAAGGGATTATACGTTCCCGGGTAATAAAAGGAAAAGAAACCGAAAGAGTAAAATACCAAGATTATTTTAATTGGAAAGAACCGGTTAAAAGCATACCATCTCATCGGCTTTTAGCGATTCGAAGAGGCGAAAAAGAGATGATTTTATCTCTTCGGATACTCCCCCCGGAAGACATTGCTTTATCGCTCTTGGAATCCTTTTTTGTCAAAGGAACCAATCCTTCTTCGTTGATTGTAAAGGAAGCCAGCCAGGATTGTTATAAAAGGTTGACGGCTCCATCATTAGAAAATGATGTCCGGTTAATCAGCAAAGAAAGAGCTGATCAAGTAGCTATTGAAGTCTTTTCCGAAAACCTTCGTCAATTGTTATTATTTCCACCGCTGGGGCAAAAAAGAGTATTGGCCATCGATCCTGGGTTTCGAACCGGTTGTAAGATAGTTTGTCTCGATAACCAGGGGAATTTATTGCAACATGATACCATCTATCCCCATCCTCCTCAGGAAGACATTGAGTCTGCCAGTAAGCTGGTTTTAAAGAGGTGCCATGAATTTAATATCGAGTGTATCGCGGTTGGGAATGGAACAGCGGGGAGAGAGACCGAAGCTTTTCTGCGCAGCTTAGAAGGATTATCAAAAATTCCCATAATTATGGTCAACGAAAGTGGCGCCTCGGTATATTCTGCATCTGAAGTAGCTCGAAAGGAATTTCCTAACCAGGATGTCACGGTAAGAGGAGCAGTGTCAATTGGTAGAAGATTAATGGATCCTTTAGCTGAACTAGTTAAAATTGATCCAAAATCAATTGGCGTGGGACAATACCAACATGATGTCGATCAAGCTGAACTCAAAAAATCTTTAGATGATGTTGTTATGAGTTGTGTGAATAGTGTTGGGGTGGAAGTGAATACCGCCAGCAAAGAGCTGTTGAGTTATGTTTCTGGGCTTGGTCCCCAATTAGCCCAGGCGATAGTTGATTACCGAAGCCAAAACGGTCCTTTTCGTTCGCGAGATGTTTTAAAAAAGGTTCCTCGCTTGGGTCCTAAGGCATTTGAGCAATCAGCAGGATTCTTGCGAATTCGAGATGGAGAAAACCCCCTTGATGCCAGCGCTGTTCACCCTGAGAGTTATCCTATTATTGAGCAAATAGCTAATGATTTAGAGATTTCTATCATTGAGTTGATCGGAAAAAACGATCTCGCTGAGAAAATTAATCTCAACCACTACCTAAATGATAGAGTAGGACTTCCAACTTTACAGGATATACTAACTGAGCTTTCTAAACCAGGACGGGATCCACGGCAACAATTTGAGTTCTTTCAATTCGCTCCTGGTGTAAATTCGATCGAAGACCTTCAAATTGGAATGAAACTTCCCGGTGTGATAACTAACATCACTGCCTTCGGAGCTTTTGTGGATATTGGTGTTCATCAAGATGGTTTAGTCCACATTAGTCAGTTGTCCCGGAAATATATTAAAAATCCTGCTGAGGTGGTGAAGGTTCATCAAAAGGTAATAGTAATTGTTATCGGAGTTGACCTGGAAAGAAAGCGAATTAACTTATCGATGAAGGAACCAGACTAAATGAAGTATTATTTAATACAAAAAAAACTTTATAAATTAATATAAAATATTGAAATAATCGAATATTTTCCATTGACAATCCGGTTTTTAGGTGATACTATCCTTTCACAGCTTGTAAAAGCTAATACATGTTTCAATTTTTGGAGGTTTAAGTTTAAATGGCAACTGGTAAAGTGAAATGGTTTAATGCATCAAAGGGTTATGGTTTTATTGAATCTGATCAGGGTGGGGACGTTTTTGTTCATTACTCAGCGATCGAAGGTAACGGTTTTCGTACTCTTGAACAGGGACAGACAGTAGAGTTTGAAGTTCAACAGGGGGCAAAAGGACCGCAGGCAGCAAAAGTTAAAAGAATATAATTGAGTGAATAATATTAATTTGCCCGAAAAGCCCTGGAGATTCTCCAGGGCTTTTTTGTTTGGTAAAGCATAGAAAAATTGATTCACAATATACAGTGTATTGGATTCGCATGTCACTTGTTGGCAGTTGAAAAGTAGGGAAAATAGAGTTGCCCCCTCACCTTAATCCTCTCTCACCAGGGGAGAGGAAAGAAGGATAAGTGTGAAAAGAAGGAGATGAGGGTGAAAATTTTATCAATTCAACTGTAAACAGGCGACGACCGGTGTATGATCGGAAGGTTTTTCCCATCCTCGAGGTTCTTTGTCGATATAACAATCAACGGCAAATTTTGCCAATGAAGGAGTACAGAGGATATGATCGAGCCTCCAGCCGATATTGAGACGAAAGGAATTTCTTTCCCGGTAGTCCCAAAAGGAATATTCACCCGGTTGGGAGTTAAATTGACGAAAAAGATCGATCAAACCCCAATTGACGGTATGGTAATAAACTTCACGAACATCTTCATGGAAGCAAACGTGATTCTTTTTTTCTTCTGGATTAGCCACATCAATAGCAGTTGGCGCCACGTTCATATCGCCAACCCAAACTAGAGGATCTTGAAGAGAGAAGTCATTTTTGAACCAATTATGAATTCTTTGAAAAAATCTCATCTTAAATTGGTAGTCAAGATGGTCAATTGATTTTCCTTGAGGAATATATGAATTCAACAGAAAGAAGTGAGGTGTTTGAATTAGGATCAAACGGGTATCGGCAAGGGGATCCTCACTATCATTAAAACCAAAATGAACCCTGATTGGCTCAAAGCGGGTCGCCACTGCAACTCCATTGTAAGCTTTTTGTCCTCGATAGATAATTTGATATCCAAGGTCGTGAAAAAAGTCAACCGGGAAGAATTCATCGGTTACTTTCGTCTCTTGTAAGGCTAATAGCTCTACCGGGTTTTTATGAAGCCACTGTTCTAATATTGGAAGGCGGGACCGGACTGAATTTACGTTAAAAGTTGCAATTTGGATTGGTTTCATAAATCCTCCTTTTTAAATTTTTTATTTATTCTTCTTTGGTATTGAGTTGATCCATTTCTTCGGCTATGGTTTCCCATTTTTGCATAAAGACGGCGAGTTCTTCGTTGATTTCTTTGAGCTCTTTCATTAAAGTTTGAACTTTTTCTGAATCAGTTAATATTGATGGATCACACAAGAGAGATTCATTTTCAGATTTTTTCTTTTCAAGTTTTGAGATGGCATCTTCAACCGGTAATAAACGACTTTGGATTTCTCTTTTTTTCCGGGAAAGGAAGTTTCTGGCTTCAGCTTCAATCCGTCGAATTTCCCGTTTTTTAGATTGAGCTGTCTTTTCTTTTTCAGACTGGTCTGAGTCACCAGAAGAAAGGGCTTGTCGTTGCTCTCTTTTTTCGTTGTAATAAGAATAATTCCCGGGATATTCGTAAAT
>NZ_DAOLQM010000072.1:0-8694 GCF_035418125.1 Atribacter sp.
CCGATTTCGATGGTGATCAGATGGCAGTTCATGTTCCGCTTTCTGCAGAAGCTCAAGCTGAATCGGAAATTTTGATGCTTTCTTCTCACAATATCCTTTCTCCGGCATCAGGTCGACCGATAGCAGTACCAACTCAAGATATGGTGTTAGGCTGTTACTACCTAACTTTGATGAAAAAAGTATCCAAAGGAACAATTCTGAAGCGATATCTCGATATGGATGAAGCACTCCTGGCTTTTGAATACAAACAAGTCGATCTTCATGAGCCGATTTTCATCCGGGAAGTTCAGGAGAAAGACTCTAATGTAGCTATGACGACAATTGGTCGAGTTATTTTTAATCAGGTTCTTCCTCAGGGGATGCCCTATTACAATGATCCGATGACCAAAAAGAAACTATCGGATATCGTTGATTTATGTTTTAGAAAATTTGGAAACCAAATCACTGTTGAAACCCTTGACCGAATTAAAAGATTGGGTTTTCGTTATGCCACCCAATCGGGAACCAGTATCGGGGTTGTAGATTTGGAAATCCCAGAAAAAAAATTCTTAATCATTGAGGATGCTACTCAGCGAGTTGGCGATACCAACGACCATTATAACGAAGGTCTGATTACCGGAGAAGAGCGAGAGCAGTCGGTTATCGATATTTGGACCGATGCTTCCAACAAAGTAGCTGAGGCTATTTTGGAATTACTGGATGATTTTAATCCCGTGAATATGATGGCAAAATCAGGCGCTCGAGGGAGTATTCGACAGATCAGCCAGCTAGCAGGAATGCGAGGATTGATGGCTGATCCTTCTGGTCGAATTATTGAATATCCAATTCGAGCGAACTTCCGTGAGGGTTTAGGGGTATTAGAATACTTTATATCTACCCATGGCGCTCGGAAAGGATTAGCTGACACGGCACTAAGAACGGCGAAATCAGGTTATCTTACTCGGAGGCTGGTCGATGTATCTCAAGACATGATTGTTCGAGAGATTGATTGTGGAACTGATGACGGAATAATTATTGGAGACTTAAAAGACGAAAACGATAACATTATTGAATATTTTGAAGAAAGAGTTTTAGGCCGGATGATTCTCAATGATGTTTATGTTCCCGGAACTGATCAGCTTCTACTGGCTGCCGGTGAAGAAATTAATGAGGATGTTATTCAGAAACTTCAGGAACATAAAATCCGAGAATTGAAAATTCGGTCAGTTCTTACTTGTAAAGCTCGGTATGGAGTCTGTGCAAAATGTTATGGAAGGAACTTGGCGACTGGTAAAATAGTTGATATTGGGGAGTCGGTTGGAATTCTTGCCGCC
The DNA here is from genome assembly GCF_035418125.1 of Atribacter sp. NCBI lineage: Bacteria > Pseudomonadati > Atribacterota > Atribacteria > Atribacterales > Atribacteraceae > Atribacter > Atribacter sp. Next base: position 1,314 of record NZ_DAOLQM010000072.1, read on the forward strand.
CAATCAATCGGTGAACCAGGCACCCAGCTAACTATGAGAACCTTTCATACCGGAGGGATTCGAATTGCGGGGGAAGACATTACCCAAGGTCTCCCACGAGTAGAGCAGCTATTTGAAGTTCGGAAACCAAAAAAAGCCGCTATTCTATCCGATGTCGATGGAGAAGTAGAAAAGATTGAAACCATTGGAAACCGAAGAAAAATTATTGTTCATCCTGATGACGATGAAGCCGATCAATCGGCCCGGGCTTATTTAGTTCCACCTGATATTCGGATTAAGGTTAATGAAAATGCTCAGGTTAAAGCGGGTGATCGTTTGACCTTAGGCCCGATTAATCCTCGTGATATCCTTCGTATCAAGGGAATAAGAGAGGTTCAAAGTCATCTGGTAGAAGAAATTCAATCGGTTTACCTATCACAAGGTGTAAACATCAACGATAAACACATCGAAACCATTGTTCGACAAATTGCTCGTCTGAATAAGGTTATGGTTGAGAATTCCGGTGATACCGAACTCCTCTCCGGTGAGTTGGTTCATATTGAAGATTTTGAGCAAGAAAATAGTCGAATTAATGAAGAAAACCGATTGGTTTTAGAAAAAGCACTCTCGCTTTTTGAAGGATTCACCTTACGAGAACCGGCTTTTGATATTTCGGGTGAAGCGATTGTACAAAAAGGAGAAGCAATTGACGAAGAGAAGCTAAGGGTTATTTTATCTACCGATTGCAAGCCTTTTTATATAGTTAATAAAGATCGGACACCTTACAAAATGATTCGAGGCTACCGGTCGTTAAAAGCTGAATTGAAAGACCAAGTGAGCGTCGATGACATTCTTGATCAAAATGGAACGGTTTTGGTCAAAGCCGGTGATGTTATTAGCGAGCAGAAGGTTGAACATATAGCTGACTTAGGTCCGGTTATTCTGCGAACCCGAGAGAAGTCAACCTGGGATAAACTGAAAGGTGCAATTTTAGCTGAAGATGTGACCGATTTGAAAACCGGAGAAGTAATTCTCACCGCCAATACAAAAGTTGAAGCCCATCATCAAGACCTGATTGAAGGTCATAATATCGATCGGATTGTAATCTGGAAAAATATTGAGACCTTCCAAATTAAAGAAAGTTTAATTCGAGAATTACGTGAGGAGATTCTTGGGAAAGAAGTGGAAAAGGACATCATTAGTCCGAAAAGCGGTGATTTGATCATAGCCTCTGGTCAGCAAATAAGCCGGGCAGTGGCACGGCGTTTGGTCATGGAGGATGTTAAAGAAGTCAAACTGGGCGATGGACGTTTCTTTTCAATAGAAGGACGATTAAGTGAACTTTTAGAACGAGAAGTCGTAGGGAAAGTCGCAGCACAAGATATTTCCATAGAAGAGAATGGCTCTATACTGATCAAAGCAGGACAAACTATCGATCGTGATGGAGTAATCAAAATTGCTGACGATAATGTCGAGTATTTATTGATACGAGAAGCGGACGCCGAAACTGAAACCAGAAGTTTGGTTGAAAATTTAGTCTATTTAGCAGGTACCAAACAGGTAGCAACCGGGAGACCAGTCGTTCTGGGAATCACCAAAGCCTCTTTAGCCACTGAGAGCTTTTTATCGGCATCTTCTTTCCAACAGACGACTCACGTTTTGGCGGATTCAGCAATAAAAGGAAAAGTTGATGAATTGGTTGGATTAAAAGAAAATGTAATAATCGGTAAGATTATCCCAGCTGGAACTGGTTTTCCAGAATATCGGAAGGTGAAGTTAGAGACCGAAGAACACATGGAAGATTCAAGCGAATTGGCTTTTCACGGAGACCAAAGTGTTGATCTTCGTGAACTGATGAATTATGAAGAAGAAATCGATATCGAAGAAATTCTTCATCCTCATCAAAACAAAACTGAAGATGAGGAAATAGACGAGGATCCTGAAGAGTTTGGCCATTTTGAAAGTCAAATCGATAGCGATAAAGATGAAGAAGAGAGTAATTTTGACAATTAAAAAAAGGAGAAAAAAGTGGGAGCGATAAACTCCCACTTTTTTTAATCAAATACTGAAACTCCCAGTTGACATTCAATTTTAATGCTGATAAAATTGCTCCGTTGCACTTAGGGGTACTATTGTAAAGTCCGATAGTATAAAGAAATAGGAAAAAATATAAGGAAATAAATATATTCAACTCATGAGAGCAAGATATTAAGAAGGAGGAACGATATGCCAACCATAAACCAGTTGGTTCGAAAAGGCAGAAAACAGCCTAAGAAGAAAAGCAGTGCTCCTGCTTTGAAATGTTCTCCTCAAAAACGAGGAGTGTGCACCCGAGTTTGGACAATAACACCTAAGAAACCCAACTCGGCATTGCGGAAGGTTGCTCGTGTGCGTTTGACCAATGGAATTGAAGTAACCGCCTATATTCCTGGAATAGGACATAATCTTCAAGAACATTCCTTGGTCCTTATCCGTGGTGGTCGTGTGAAAGATCTTCCCGGCGTGAGATACCATATTATTCGTGGAACGCTTGATACGGCTGGTGTTGAGAATCGCAAACAAAGCCGTTCAAAATACGGAGCGAAAAGACCGAAATCATAAGGAGCGTGAAGGGTTTTGCCGAGAAAAGGTCCGGTTTCAAAAAGAGAAATCCAACCAGATCCAGTATATAACAGTGTTGATGTTGCACGGTTGATGAACAAGGTCATGATAAAAGGAAAAAAGAGTGTTTCAGAACAAATTGTTTATGGTGCTTTTGAGATAGTTCGTGAGAAATCAAAACGTGATCCATTAGAAGTATTTTCTCAAGCACTGAATAATGTAATGCCATTGGTTGAAGTGAGAGCACGACGGGTTGGTGGAGCCAACTACCAGGTGCCGATGGAAGTTCGTCCCGAACGGAGCAAAAGCCTTGGTATTCGATGGCTGGTTAATTATAGCCGACAACGAGCAGGAAGAACTATGACTGAGAAGTTAGCCAATGAAATTATTGATGCTGCTAACGGAGCGGGGGCATCGTCTAAGAAAAGAGAAGATACTCATCGCATGGCAGAAGCCAATAAAGCATTTGCTCATTATCGGTGGTTTTAAGAAAGGGGCTTCATTTTTTGAATAGCAATCTGAATCAGGGACAAGAATTCGAACAATTGAATATAGAAAGAGTTAGAAACATAGGGATTATGGCTCATATTGATGCCGGAAAAACAACGGTCAGTGAGCGTATATTGTTTTTTACCCGAAAAATTCACCGGGTAGGAGAAGTCCATGAGGGTATGGCAACTATGGATTTTCTTCCCCAGGAGCAAGAAAGAGGAATCACCATCAGCTCAGCGGTGACCACTTGTTTTTGGAATAATGCTCGGATAAATATTATCGATACGCCAGGCCACGTGGACTTTACCGTTGAAGTAGAGAGAAGCCTCCGGGTGTTAGATGGGGCAGTTGCGGTGTTTTGTGGAGTTGGCGGTGTAGAGCCACAATCAGAAACAGTTTGGCACCAAGCAGACCATTACCGGATTCCTCGGATAGCATTTATTAATAAATTAGATCGGGTTGGTGCTGATTTTTTTGCGGTTGTCAATGCTATCCGTAAAAAATTGAATGCCAACGCTCATCCGATTCAAATTCCTATCGGAAAAGAAAGTGATTTTATTGGTGTTATTGATCTGATCGAAATGAAAGCCTTTACATATAGAAAAGACAGTGATGGGATGGAATTTGACTGGGTAGATGTTCCAGATTCTTATCGGAAAGAAGCTTTGATCTATCGAGATAAGCTCCTGGAAGCAATATCGGAGATCGATGAGAACATCATGCAAAAATATCTGGATGGAGATGAGATAAATCCCCAAGAAATACGTCAAGCTATTCGTAAAGGAACAACCACCGGGAAATTCATACCAGTATTAGGCGGCTCGGCTCTTCGAAATAAATGTATTCAGCCTCTTTTAGATGCAGTGGTTTGGTATCTTCCATCCCCACTCGATCTGCCGCCAGTTGAAGGAAAAAATCCGAAAACCAATGAAATCGAAAAGCGGCTTCCCATGAAGAAAGAGCCTTTTTCGGGTTTGGTTTTTAAAATAAGCATGGATCCCCACGCGGGGAAAATTTCTTTTTTCCGTGTCTATTCTGGTCAACTGCAAAGCGGTACTTATGTATACAACAGTAATAAAGGAGCAAAGGAACGAGTAAGTCGAATTTTGATCATTCATGCGAATCGACGGGAAGATGTTCAAGCGGTAAAAGCTGGAGACTTGTGTGGTATTGTAGGATTGCGAAATGCAGCCACCGGTGATACCCTCTGTGAGGAACGTTATCCTATTGTTTTAGAAACGTTGGTGTTTCCTGAACCAGTAATCGAAGTAGCAATAGAGCCCAAAACTCGTGCCGATCAAGAAAAACTTGGTTTAGCCTTATCAAAATTAGCCGAAGAAGATCCAACTTTTAAAGTTAAAACTGATGAAGAAACCGGTCAAACGTTGATTTCGGGAATGGGGGAGTTACATCTTGAAATCATCATCGATCGTCTTTTACGAGAGTTTAAAGTCGAAGCCAATGTGGGTCGACCGCAAGTTGCTTATCGAGAAACAATCCGGAAAAGTGGGCGAGGAGAGGGACGTTATGTTCGTCAAACCGGTGGAAGAGGACAGTACGGACACGTTGTTTTAGAGATCGAACCTTGTGATGATAATTTTGTTTTTGAAGATAAAATTGTTGGTGGGGCAATACCAAGAGAATATATTCCTTCGGTTCAAGCCGGAGTAAAAGAATCACTGGATAATGGAGTTATTGCTGGTTACCCGGTTATGAACATTCGGGTTCGTTTAATTGATGGTTCCTATCACCCGGTAGACTCTTCCGATATTGCCTTTAAGATTGCTGGATCTCTGGCCTTGCGAGATGCCATAAAAAAATCTCAACCGATACTTTTGGAACCGGTTATGAAGGTGCAAATCATTACTCCCAAAGACTATCTGGGTGATGTTATTGGGGATATGAGTGCACGAAGGGGTAAAATTGAAGGTATCGAAAGCAAAGGAGAATTACAGGTTATCAATGCCCAGGCTCCTTTAGCTTCGCTTTTTGGTTATGCGACAGCCCTTCGTTCGGTTACCCAGGGTAGGGCTACTTATACTATGCAGTTTTCTCATTATGATGAAGTTCCTGAGAATATGATGAAAGAAATTATTGATAAATTGAGTTAAGAAAGAGGAGGATACCTATGGCGAAACAAAAGTTTGAACGATCTAAACCCCACGTCAACGTTGGAACCATCGGTCACGTTGACCACGGGAAAACGACTCTCACCGCTGCCATCACCGAGACCCTCTCCAAACTGGGGATGGCGAGTTTTATTCCCTTTGAACAGATTGACAAGGCTCCTGAAGAACGAGAACGGGGCATCACCATCGCCATCTCTCATGTGGAATACCAGACCGAGAAACGGCACTACGCCCACATCGACTGCCCTGGCCATGCTGACTATGTCAAGAACATGATCACCGGTGCTGCCCAGATGGACGGTGCCATCCTGGTGGTCTCTGCCGCTGATGGTCCCATGCCCCAGACCCGAGAACACATCCTGCTTGCCCGTCAGGTAGGCGTTCCCTACATCCTGGTCTACTTGAACAAAATCGACATGGTTGATGACCCCGAGCTCTTGGAACTCGTCGAAATGGAAGTCCGAGATCTCCTCAACCGCTATGAGTTCCCTGGAGACGATATCCCCATCATCAAAGGGAGCGCCTTGAAAGCCTTAGAATGTGGCTGTGGGAAACGAGACTGTCAGTGGTGTCGGAGTGTCTGGGAACTCATGGATGCCCTGGATAACTATATCCCTGACCCGAAGCGGGAATTGGATAAACCCTTCCTCATGTCGGTTGAAGACGTCTTCACCATCACCGGTCGTGGAACGGTGGTCACGGGACGAGTGGAACGAGGGGTGCTCCATCTTGGTGATCAGGTCGAAATCGTTGGTCTCTCCCATGACATCAAAAAGACAGTAGTCACTGGGATTGAAATGTTCCGGAAACTCCTCGATGAAGCCCAAGCTGGTGACAACATCGGTGTGCTCCTCCGTGGCATCGAGAAGAAAGAAGTGGAACGGGGTCAGGTCTTGGCCATTCCCGGATCCATCACCCCCCATACCGTTTTCAAAGGTCGGGTCTACGTTCTCACCAAAGAAGAGGGTGGTCGTCACACTCCCTTCTTCAATGGCTATCGTCCCCAGTTCTATTTCCGGACGACCGATGTCACCGGTGAGATCAAACTTGCCCCAGGTGTGGAGATGATTATGCCTGGAGACAATGCTGATCTCGATGTGAAGCTCATTTACCCCATTGCTATGGAGAAAGGTCTCCGTTTTGCTATCCGTGAAGGTGGTCGTACCGTCGGAGCCGGAGTTGTAACAGATATAACCGAGTAAAGTCAGGAGGCTATTATGGTACAGGAAACTATTACCTTTGAATGTACCGATTGTCGGAGGCGCAATTATCAGGGCATGAAAAACAAAAAAAATAAAAGCGCCCGATTAGAATTTAAAAAGTATTGTCCACATTGTAGAAAGCATACTGTTCACAAAGAAATGAAGTAGATAAAAAAATTGCAGGTCCGTAGCTCTAACGGCAGAGCACCGGTCTCCAAAACCGGGGGCTGCAGGTTCAAATCCTGCCGGGCCTGCCATTTTTTTATTTATTGTTCGATGATATCAATTATTGACACTTAAAGGGAAAAAAGATAAAATGTTGCAGCATTTGAGTGCATTTTTATGTAAAGAGAATGGTAGGAGGTCATTACCATTTTCTTTTTTATTGTTATAGTTGGAACTCATCAAAAGCATCCCCAAAAACTTTAAAGGGAAAGGGAAGAGTGTGCTGTGAATTTTTTCGTTAAGCTATTCAGCAGGTTGAAGAATTACTTTAAAGATGCATGGAGTGAATTTAAAAAAGTTACCTGGCCTAATCGAAAAGAATTAATGTCAAGTACTCTTACGGTTTTAGTGGTCGTGGTCATTTTTGCAGTTTTTTTAGGAGTAATAGATTTAATCTTAACTGCTTTAATTGGTTTGTATATTAAGTAATTACCGGAGGTCATCATCTTACCATTATGGATAAATTGTGGTATGTTGTTCACACCTTAGCCGGAAGCGAGCATAAGGTCAAAGCAAATTTGGAAAGAAGGATTGCATCTATGGGGATGCAAGACCAGATTTTCCGTGTGGTTGTTCCAATGGAGGAAACCATAGAGGTAAAGAGGGGAAAAAAGAGATTTACCAAGAAGAAAGTATTCCCAGGTTATGTAATGGTAGAAATGATGATGAACGACCGCTCTTGGTATGTTGTGCGAAATACTCCTGGAGTAACTGGTTTTGTTGGTTCAGGGCTTCGACCGGAACCTCTAAGCG
>NZ_DAOLQM010000073.1:0-8681 GCF_035418125.1 Atribacter sp.
AATCAATGAAATAACATCACTGGGTCAGGTCTTGATTCTTGAATTTTAATCTCATTAATCCGCTCTGGGATTTGATGGATCAAACTTTTTCAACAGATGATATAAAGCTTTGGAAGTATGCATATTAGTAGTAACGAGTGGAAAAACAGTGATGAGTCTAAATATAGCGATTTATAAATTAAATTTCGAATAAAAATTATCGAGAATTATGATATCAAATGATGAAAACCTAATATTTATTCGGCATGCCATGGTATACAGCTACATGAATCGGGTTCAATAAAGGCTGAGGGGGGCGAGGGGGAGAGGGCGAGAAAAGTAAAAAAACTGAAAAAGATGAGATCCTCACGCGGGGAAGCACCGCTCAGGATGACGTCTGAAGCGTTGGATGAGATACTAATGGCTTCTGAATACGAAGCCTCAGGATGACAACGGTAGCGTCAGATGAGATTGCCACGTCGCCCAACCAAAGATCGGTTGAGCTTCTCGCAATGACGGATTTAGATAGGTATTTTCATACTCACCTAGTGTTGTAAAACAGCATGAGGATCTATAATGAATAGTTGGATATAATAAAAAATGGTTTCTTACTACTCGTTGATATATTTTTTTAAGACTGGGGGATGTTGAGTGTTTCTTGATATCTGGTTAAAAGGCTTGAATCTTCAATTGGGCTGGTATATTTTCTTTTTCTCTCTTCTTTTTTTGGGGATATTAATTGGTTTCTTTTTTCAGAAACTCAATAAACTGTTTTATGTCATTTCTACTTTTTTGTTCTTTCTCATAGGAGGACGATTGTTGCTCTTAAGTACGAATCCGATTCGATGGGCTAGGAATGCTGTTGATCATTTGTTTTTTAATCCCAAATCAATTATTTTTTGGTTGGCTATCGTTCTTTCTTTGGTTATTTCTTTCATGGTGATTTCTTCTAAAAAGGGTGAATTTATTGGGAGGTTTTTTGCCGGTTTTGTTGTAACTATAAATGTATTTTATCTCCTCATCTGGTTGTCGGATTGGGTCGAAATAATTCGTTTTTTACGTTACTTTAGTTTTATCGGGATTTTGTTGATTTCAATTATAATGGGAATACTTTGCATAAATTGGAAAGGTCTGCTCAGAGCGTTGAGTTCTTTGCTGGGAAGTTCGCTGTTGATTATTGCTTTTTGTGAAGTGTTGAAAAGACTGGGTGAAAGTGATACTTTTTTTGGGCAAAGTTCGTTTGTTCTTTTTATTTTTTTAGTTGGCGCAGTGTTGATGGATGCAGTTCAATCGAGAACTTAAGGGAAATTTCTTTTTTTTAAAAGATAGACCCCTCATGCCACTTGTGTGGCATCAGATGAGGATGAAGGTGAAAACACAAGATTCGACATGCCATGACAGGTCGCTACAATAATTAAAGAATGGGCAACATACATTGTGCCCCTAAAATTTTATATTCTTTGGTAGGGGCTTGATTTTTCTATCCCGTTGATGAGTTTACCAGAAGGAATTAAATAAGAAAGCTGAGGAATGTTTATTCAATGGATTTTTCTTCGCATCAACTTGAATCAATGAATCAATCTTTGATTCATAAATCAAAATATTTCCAAATCGACTACGAAACAGAATTAAATGAAGAGCAGCATAAGGTCGTATTTGCTGATGAAGGTCCTCTGTTGGTTATTGCCGGTGCAGGAAGCGGAAAAACCCGCACCATAACTTATCGGGTTGCTCGTCTCATTGAGCAAGGTGTCAATCCCGAGAATATTTTATTGGCTACTTTTACCAATAAAGCTGCTCGAGAAATGTTGCACCGAGTAGAGTGTTTATTGGGCCTTTCAATAAACCGAATGTGGGGAGGGACTTTTCATCATATCGGGAATCTAATTCTAAGGCGAGAAGCAAAAAAAGTTGGTTTTGACTTTAATTACACCATATTAGATCGGGAAGACCAAAAAGATTTAGTAGAAACCTGTATTCTTCAGTCGGGGGTTGATACCAAAGCTCGCCGTTTTCCTAAAGCCGATGTCGTTATGCAAGTCATCAACCTCTGCAGAAATACGCTGGTATCGATCGAGGACATTATTGATAAAAATTACCCCCAATTTAGAGAATGGACGGGAAACATTAGTCATATTTTTGCTCTTTACCAAAACCGAAAAAGAGAATTGAACTGCATGGATTTTGATGATTTATTGAGTTATGTCTGGGAACTATTTCAAAAGGATGAAGCAACCCGACGAAAATATGCTCAAATGTTTCATCATGTGCTGGTAGACGAATACCAGGATACCAACCTTATTCAGGCAGAAATTGTAGATTTTTTTGCCAGTGAGTATCGGAATGTCTTAGCAGTCGGGGATGACTCACAGAGTATTTACTCCTTTCGAGGAGCTAATTTTGCCAATATCATGGATTTTCCCAAGAAGTATCCAGATTGTGTCCTCTTTAAATTGGAAACCAACTATCGGAGCGTTCCACCTATCCTGGAATTGGCAAACCAAGTGATTGCAAAAAACACTCGACAATATAAGAAAACCCTGCAAGCGGTTAGAAAGTCTGGCGAAAAGCCTGTTGTTGTTCCAGCAAGGAACACCTCACAACAAAGTGAATTTGTCGCCACCCAAATCTTAACGATTCGGGATAATGGATATTCCCTTCGCGATATAGCGATTTTATACCGAGCCCATTATCAAAGCATGGAACTCCAAATGGAGCTCACTCGTCGGGGAATTCCTTTTGAGGTTCGCTCCGGATTACGGTTTTTTGAACAGGCACATATTAAGGATATAGTTGCTTACTTAAAAGTGATAGCCAATCCCCGGGATGAAATTGCCTGGAAACGAGTTTTGAAAATATATCCCGGAATTGGGAAAGCGACCAGTGAAAAAATATGGGAATTTTTTAGAGAATCGGTTGATCCTTTGGGTTTGATTCAGAAAAGAGAACTTCCTGAAAATATTTCGCGAGGAGCCCGGGAGGGGTTATTGACGTTAGAAGAATTACTCTCCCAGTTAGAAGAAATTGACTTCCAACCTGGTACCATGATTCAAAAAATTATCCAGGGAAGCTACAATGAATATTTAACCACCCATTATCCTGATTATCGAGAGCGGCTTCAAGATATTGAGGAATTAGCTAACTTTGCTTCTCAATATAAGTCTCTGGATGATTTTTTAAGTGAACTGGCACTTTTAGGTGACATGGAAGCTGAAAATATTGTTGATGGTGGACTTCCTGATGAAAAAGTAACCCTATCATCAGTTCATCAAGCCAAGGGTTTGGAATGGCCGGTGGTGTTTGTTATTTGGCTCTGTGAGGGAGGTTTCCCTTCAGGGAGAAGTATTGAAAAAGAAGAGGATATCGAAGAAGAGCGAAGATTATTTTATGTAGCCTGTACCCGAGCCAAGGACTATCTTTTTCTTTGCTATCCAATCGTGGCTGAAGGAAATCGGGCTCAAACCTCATTTATACGCAAACCTTCACGCTTTCTTAAAGAAATAGACTCTCGTTCTTATACCAAATGGCTGCTCGATCGTTCAGGAAATCAATGGTAGGAAAGTTTTCTTAGAAAAATGATTTCCAAAAAAGTTGGAAATAACCAGAGATTTTGCATTTGGTTTTTGTCTATGGAGAGGAGGAAAATTCTTTGGTCTCTTGGGATAAAAAAGAAAAAATGACCATTGGCGAATTATTAAAGCTGAACGATTTGGTTAGTGGGTATGAACTGGGAAGGGATAATATGTTCACCCAATATATCGAGATTGAAGACGAAGTCGACTTAAAGATTAAGAAAAGATTTGGTATGAAAACGCTGAATAAGAAAAATTATCGAAAATATTAAAACAGTAATAAGTAAATGGAGAATAGGTCTTCATGCCATTAATGTAACAGCAGATGATGATGAAAACCCAAGATTCGACATGCCATGGCAGGTCGCTACATTAATTAAAGAATGGGCACAATACATTGTGCCCCTACATTTTATATTCTTTGGTAGGGGCTTGATTTATCATACCCCTCTTTTATTGTTCCAAACCCTTTAATGAAAAAATCATGGAAGCAGGCGAATCTGATTGCTCACAAAGAAGGATTATTCTTTTAATTTTATAGTCGGATCTCTCGATTATGCGTTTTTTAGCTTGGGTACAGCGGTGGCATCCATAACTACATTGCTTCCTTTGTTTGCCAGGAATCTTGGTGCAACCAATGTCGAAATCGGCTTAATACCTGCTCTTTATTATTTGGGACTTTCGATTCCTTCGCTTTTTAATGGTTTGTACTCTTCTCGAATCGATCGAAAACTGACCTTTATTTTAAAATTTACCCTGATGGAAAGGCTTCCCTATTTGGGAATTGCCCTGATTGCCTTTTTTTTAGTTGGCATAAACACAAGCTTCTCACTCACTCTTTTTTTTCTATTGTTGGCTGTTTCTTTTTGTGCCATGGGTATCATTACTCCAGTTTGGATGGAAATGGTTGGCAAGGTGATTGATCCTTTGCGAAAAGGAGCTTTTTTTGCCGTTGGGAATGGAGTTGGAGCTTTAATGGGAATTTGGGGTTCCCGTTTAGCCGAAAAATTTATTGTTAAATACCCATTTGCCAAAAATTTTGGGTATTGTTTTTTAGTTACTATAGGTGCCATGTTGATATCTTACATATTTTTGGCACTCACCAGGGAAGAAAAAGAAAAACTACTTAAAACTCCATCTCACTATATAAAATCACTTTTTAATATACTTAAAAAGGATCGAAATTTCAGAGGTTTTTCTGTGGCGAGGATTTTTTTAGCCATGGGAGTCATGGGTGGATCTTTTTATACCGTCCATGCCCTGGAAAACCTTCATGTTACAGGAGCTATAGTTGCCAGATATAATGCGGTTTTTTTAGCTTCCCAGGCTTTGAGTAATTTTATTTGGGGACCATTGGGTGACCGGAAAGGCCACAAATTCGTTCTTCTTTTAGGGTGTATTTCTTTGCTGGCAAGCAATTTGGTGGCGATTACCGTGAAGAGTTCCACTGGTTTCTTTTTGGCTTTTGCCCTTTTTGGTATTTACTGGAGTGCAATTTGGGTGGGCGGGATCGCCATTATTATTGATTTTGGTAGCAAAGAACTCAAGAGTATGTATATCGGGCTGGGTTATTTTATTTCTACCTTCCCGTCTTTTTTTACCCCAATTATTGGTGGAAAAATTGCTGATTTCTACGGTTATCAAAAGGTTTTCTGGATTTCTTTGATCATTAACCTTATTGCTTTTGTTCTCTTGCTGGGGATTAAAGAACCCCGAGTTTTTAAAGAATCTGAATTGGATTGAACCTTCAAAGGTTTTCGTTTCTATAGAAAGAATTGACGATAATTTTGTTTTTCCATTTCCCAGTCCGAAAGTATCCGTAAGCCAGTAAAAATCCGGCTATAGGACCAATAGCAAAACCTATCCAGACCCCATTGATTCCTAATAAATGATTCATTGAAAGAATTTTTGCTACCGGGATTCGGATGACCCACAAGGAGAGAAGAGTGTTGATCATCGTCTGCATAGTATCCCCGGCTCCTCGAAGAAAACCATTATAAGCAAACATTGCTGAAAAGGGGATGTAAGTAAAAGCGATTATTCTCAGGTAGGAGACACCGATTCGAATAACCTCAGAATCAGTGGTGAAAATTCTCAACAAGGTATCGGCGAAAAGATAGACAAATATCGAAATAGGTATCGCAAAAAGAACTGAAATAGTAGCTCCCCAGCGTGCCACTTCTTTGGCTCGGGTAATATCTCTTGCTCCCAAATTTTGACCAGCCATTGATGAGATAGCCAAACTGAAAGTCATTGCCGGAAGAAAAGAAAAATTATCAGTTCTTCCAGCTGCGCCATAAGCAGCGACAACTTTATCGCCAAAGCCATTTACAAAAGCAGTCAGCACTAAGAAGCCAAGAGACACAAAGGTCTGTTGAGCTCCAGCAGGTAAACCGATTTTAAGCATAACTTTGATGAGTTCAATTTTTGGGGAAAGAAAATCCCGAGTAAAATGGAAAAGATTCATCCGATAAATATAAAAAATACCGAGGAGACCGGAGAAAGCCTGAGCAATAATGGTTGCTAAGGATGCGCCGGCAACTCCCATCTTAGGAAAAGGCGGGATTCCAATGATAAGAAATGGATCGAGTATGATATTAATAATGGTTGAATAAACCAGAAGAAGGAGAGGGGTTTTTGAATCACCTAAACCTCTTAATATTCCTCCAATGGTGTTGTAAAGAAAAACAAAAATTAATCCCCAAAAATATATATAGAGATAGGATGAAGCCAAAGGCAAGATGGTTTCTGGAGTTTGGATGATCTCTAATATGTCCTGGTGGAAAATAAGACCGATTACGGTCAGAATGGCACCAATGAGAGTGAAAAGCGTCAACGAAGTTCCAATGGTATTTTTCAGTTCAAGGTGTTTTTTTGCTCCTAAATATTGGGCAACCATAATATTGACAGCCATACCTAAACCAAGTACAAAGGCAATAATGACAAAAGCGACTGGATTACTTACTGAAACGGCACCTAATGCTTCAGGACCAAGAAAGCGTCCCACCCAAATGCTGTCAACAGTTGTATAAAGGGTTTGGAGAATATTTCCTAAGAGCATAGGGATTGAGAAGGTAATTAATTGTTTAGGGATATTCCCGGTGGTGAAATCAGTTTGATGACCTACTTTCATGAATAACCTCACTATCTGATGTAAAAGATACCTCATTTATTAATATTATGATGGGTATTGAGCCTATTTATTCTAATCGAGATTAAGTTGAAAAACCAGTGGAGTTTGGATATACTGCATTCAAAATTATTGGAATGAAAGAGATGAAAAGGGCAAATTTGTATATGTGTTTAAATGTTTTTTTAGAATTTGTTTTATTAAATCGTTTACAACCAAAAAAGTTGAGATTGACATAACCACTCTCATTATAGGGAAGAAAAAGTTAGATTCGGAGGACAAAAATGAACTCGAATAGTTTTTACATAACAACACCGATCTATTACGTCAATGATGTGCCTCATATTGGACATGCTTATACAACCTGTGCTGCTGATATTTTAGCTCGATATCATCGATTGTTAGGAGAAAAAGTCTTTTTCGTTACTGGAACCGACGAGCACGGGCAAAAAATTGAAAAAGCAGCAGCCGCACAAAATATTACCCCTCAAGCCTTGGTTGATCGAGTCATCCTCCGTTTTCAAGAGCTGTGGAAAAAGATGGAAATCTCCAATGATGATTTTATTCGAACCACTGAATCACGGCATTTAGAAACAGTAAAAGAATTATTTCTCACTCTTCAAAAAAAGGGAGATGTCTATAAGGGAGAGTATGAAGGTTGGTATTGTATTCCCTGCGAAACCTTTTGGCCAGAAAATCAGCTGGATGACCGTCTAGTTTGTCCTGATTGTGGACGTCCTCTTGAAAAGGTTCGCGAGGAGAGCTACTTTTTTGCTCTTTCGCGGTACGAAAAGCCACTTTTAGATTATTTTGAATCACACCCTGACTTTGTGATGCCGGAATCCCGTTATAATGAGATCGTTAGTTTTATTAAGAGTGGGTTAAAAGATCAGAGCATATCCCGGCTTGGTTTGAATTGGGGAATTCCCGTTCCTGGGGACGAAAAGCATGCCTTATATGTTTGGTTTGATGCTCTTATTAATTACTTAACTGTTGTTAGCTATGGCAGGAATTCCGAAAAATTTGATCTTTTTTGGCCGTCAGTCCATCATTTGGTAGGAAAGGATATTCTTCGTTTTCATTCGGTACTCTGGCCAGGGATGTTGTTAGCGGCAGGATTATCTTTACCAAAAAGAATATTTGCCCATGGCTGGTGGACTGTAGATGGCGAAAAGATGTCTAAATCTCGTGGAAATGTAGTCGATCCTCATCTTATGATTGAAAAATACGGGCTTGACCGCTTTCGTTATTTTATTATGAGGGAAGTTAGCTTTGGTCTCGATGGAGATTTTTCTGAAAAGAGTTTGGTGGAAAGAACCAACTCTGATTTATCCGATAATTTTGGAAATCTCGTTCACCGAACCTTGAATATGGCCTGGAAATACTTTAACGGAAAAGTTCCTAAGCCCGATGATTCAACTGAACCAGAATGGAAAGAGCTCATGAAAGAAGTGTTAAAAAATCTGGCGTATTATATGGATAAGTTTGCTTTTGCCCAAGCTTTGGAGAGTATTTGGAAATTGGTTCATTATTGCAACCGCTATATCGAGAAAAAAGCACCTTGGGTTCTAAATAAAGATCAAGACAAAAGAAAAGAGTTAAATCAAGTCATGTATTTATTATTGGATAGTTGCCGGATATTGGCTCTCATGACTTATCCCTTTATACCTTCAACAGCTGTCCAATTGTGGGATCAGTTAGGCTTTAAAATTCCTCTCACTTCGATGATTTTAGACCAAGAGGTGATTTGGAATCAGAATCCAAGTCTTTTTGAATTGGAAAAACCGATTCCACTTTTCCCGAGGATTTTATAAGAAATTCAAAAAATGTGATATCAGTGTAATTGAATGATAAAATTTTTACCGATCATCGTCCATTCATCACTCATCACGAATTTTGCATTGGATATTATTTTTCGAGAATTAAACCAAGAAAGAAGGAGGAATCAATATGCCTCTCCCAGAAATAAACTTAGAGGACTTTCAAAAGATTGATCTACG
>NZ_DAOLQM010000074.1:0-8502 GCF_035418125.1 Atribacter sp.
AGAGTTCTTCCATTTTTTGTCGAGCAAGTTCCATCTCGACGCTTAAAATTTTACCGGAACGATTCGACTTTAAGATTGCATTCCTCAACTTATCACCATAGGGAACAAAAAGGGTATTTTCAAAAGCACCAGTTGCTTTACCGTCACCATGGCAGAGGTATACATAGCCAATCACCGGATATCCATTATCGGTTAAAACTTGGCTGTATCCGGCCAACTGCAACGATTTCCTTGCGTAATTTGATTTCCCACTTTTATAATCTACAATCAGCCAGTATCCGTCTTTTAAACCAATCAGACGGTCGCAACGGCCAGTAAAAGAAAGTTGGTTTATTTCATACAGAGGGAGAACAAATTCACTTTTTTCTTCCGTACGGTAATAATTTATAAAACTTTCCATATGTTCCTGGTAGTCGGCCATTCTTAAAGCATCAAGCCTCAAGCGAAGTTCATCGCTAGTAAAAACCGTTAAAAGCTCTGGGTAGACCCGTTGGACAATTTCCGTCCAAAGGGACAACACCAGTTCCCGAAGACTGGTTGATTTTCCTTCTAAATAGTTATCCCACACTTTTCTCCACAATTCATGCAAAACTATTCCACCCCGACGGGGATCAAAACCGGGAGGAGTTGGTTCGGTTAATTTATAGAAATTTTTGAGGTAAAACAAAAAAGGGCATTCTACCCAGTTGTCCAACTCACTGATCGGTATTGGAGGTATTTTTGAAATTTGATTGGGTAACCAAGGAAGACTACGAGCAATCAAAGGTACATCCTCTGGTATTTCCACCGGTTTTAAATAAGGTTCAACGGTTTGAGGAAGAATAGCACTCAATGGTCGTTTAAAGAAAACCACTTTTTCTGCCCAAGGATCATCACCCGTAAATATTTCATCATAATAAGGAGAAAGCGATGTTGGTCGTCCTGCTTCATCCTGCAATGGGTAGGTCACAATGGTATATTGTAATCCAGTGGCAATGAGTCTTCGAAATAAAGCTCGTTTTTCATCTCTCTTATGATGAATGGTAGGAAGAGTAGCCTGATTCAATCCCGGATTTTGATTCCACTTTTTTTTCAGTTCGTCTTCCAAAAAAGGGGTATTCAAAAAGCTTCCGGGCCAGAAAGCTGAAATTATATCAGTAATAATCATCACTGGTGCTTCGGTCAACGCTGGGGGAGAACTGAGATACACTCTCAAGGATCCCTTTTCGACAAGTGGTGGACGGAGGGTGGCGTGATTAATCCATGTCTCTAAAAAACCATAAACTTCATTAGTTGAAGCAAAATTTATTTGTTGAACAAAGGATGCCAATGTCTCATCTTCAGAAAAATAAAGAATTTTTTGCTCAATTTCAACCAAAAAAGCTGTTAGTAAAGCAACCAACTCATCTCGAGTAGGATCTAACCCAGAAAGTTTTGAGGCATTATTAGAAATATTGAAAGTATTGGTAAAAATTCGGTGAAGGACATGATAAACCTCTTGTGGTGTTCGGCAGGATTCAATTATTCGCCAAGATTTGACCAGCTGATCAAATTTCAATAAAGATTGAGGGGAATCTTTTAAGAAATCTCTCCATCCTTCAATCCCACGGGGTGATAGGTGATAAGCCTCTTTGACAGAAATATCCGTTTCTCCTAATAATGGGTCGGTTAGAAGATGAAGAGTTTCTTCTTCTGGCCAATAACTTTGACCAGCACTTCGTAATCGTTTAAGAATTCCCCACAAGGGGGATTCCTTGGCAGAAAATCCTTGCAGGAATTGAAAGGGAATCCGGTATTTCTGTAAAACTTCTTGAAAAGTTTTTCTTCTTTGGATTGGGATGATCGTCGCGATATCATCCCAACCGGGGAATTGGCCCCATTGAGAAAGTTGACCTTTCTCTGCCGACCATAAAACCAACTCACGAGCAATGGTTTCATACTGATGGCGGGCATCTCCAGCTGCAATTTCACCAATTGAAACTGGATTGTTTATCGGTAGGGGAAGTTTAGAATGATCTAGTTGCAAAGGAAAATTTTCATCAAATTGAGGGATTCCACACCAAGGCTTGATAATATAAACCTGACCGTAATTCGAATTCAAACTATGCAATAATTGCCTTTGCCCCGGAGTGAATTGAAAAAAACCGATAAAAATAAATGTATTTTTATTAATCCACTTTTTTAACTCTTCATTGTGCCAGGATTTTCGTATCAGATCGGCAGTTAATCCCGGTATTTGAAGGTTATCGCTGAGCTGATACCGTTCAAATACCTTGAGGTATCTCCGGTAAATCCAACATAACCAACTGGTTGGATCCTGAATTTGATTACAAAGGGAATCATCAAAACAATCGTTACAACTCATAAAGCGATTGAAATCGCTCCAACTCACTTCTTCGCGAAGGAGTTCACGGATGCTTTCTAAAATATGAGTGACACATTCTATTCTTCTTAATCCCTCTGGAATATCGATGGTTTCAGTTTTTTCATTCAATTCTTTCCAGAGATTATGAATCAACAACCAATTTACACTCTGATCGACTTCTTTCCTTTTCGGCGGTATACTCACCTGGTTTTTCAAAAGAGTATGAATTTCATTATATAAGTCATTCCATTGAAAAATTTTGGATTCTTCAAAAGGATCCATTTCACGAAATTCACTTTTATCTGATAAAGAAGGAACTATGATAATCGGGTTGATTACTTGAGTAGTTAATTGACCAAGATATTCTTTGACATCACTTAAACGATTATAATGAAATACTTCAAACGGCAATTTAGAAAACCTTCCTCATGCTATTTTTAAACTTTATACTCCTTTGTAATCACTCTTTTCCCTTCTCAAAGATTTATTCACTTTCCATCTATAATCTATTCTATTATAATGGAAATTAGATTTCTTTATTATTATCGACTTGGTTAGATGGTCATTTTTATCAACCATTCAAACAAGAAAATTAAACAGAAAAAGTATCAACATTTTTCTTAAAGTTTAATTACTAACCAATTAAATACTATTTGAGGTGTTTTTAAAAATGAATAGAAATACTTTAAATTGTTTGCTGCTGGTTTTTATTTTCATTTCTCTAATAAGCTTCGGAAATTTAGCAATAGCTTATTCAGAAGAAATACCACTCATTCCCCTGCGAGATTTCTTTCGGAATCCCGAGAAAGCTGGTTATTCTCTTTCTCCTGATGGTGAATATTTCGCTTTTCTCGCTCCCTGGGAAAATCGGTTAAATATTTTTATCCAAAAGTTTAGCGAAACTGAAGCCAAGCGGATCACGTCAGTTACCGATCGAGATTTAGTGGGATATTTTTGGGCAAGCAATGAAAGAATCGTCTATGCTCGGGATCAAGCTGGAGAAGAAAATTTTCATTTATTTGCCGTGAATATTGATGGTTCAAATCCTGTTGATTTAACTCCCTTTGAGGGAGTTCGTGCTGGTGTAATTGACGATTTAAGGGACAACGATCAAGACATGATTATTTCTCTCAACAAGAGAGATCCAAGGTTTTACGACGCCTATCGAATTAATATTGAAACTGGTGAATTGAAATTAATCGGCGAAAACCCGGGTAATATCATCGGTTGGTTAACCGATCATGAAGGCCTACTGCGACTCGCCATAACCAGTGATGGAGTTAACACCAGTATTCTTTACCGAGATAACGAGTCACAATCCTTCCAAACAATTTTGACTACTGATTTTAAAGAAACCCTCACTCCAGTATCCTTTACCTATGATAATCAATGTTTGTATGCTTTTTCCAATTTAGGCCGCGATAAAGCAGCTCTGGTAGTTTTTGATCCTAAAACTCAAAAAGAACTCGAACTCATTTATGAAAATTCCTATGTTGATGTAAGCGGATTATTAATATCAGATAAGAGAAAAAAGCTAATTGCTGTTACCTATTTAACTGATAAACTCCGTTATCATTTTTTTGATGAAGAAGTTGAATCCATTTTTCAAGACCTTACCAAGAAAATCCCTGGATATGAATTGGCTCTCTCAAGTGTGAATCAAGACGAAAATCGCTTTATAATAAGGACCTATAGCGATAAATCATTGGGGTCCTACTTTCTCTATGATGTCGAAACCAGTAATCTTCAAAAGATTGCCGATATCAGCCCCTGGATTGATGAAAAGTATATGGCTGATATGGAACCGATTTCTTATAATTCACAAGATGGCTTAACTATTCATGGATATCTCACTCTCCCCAAGGGCGTTGAACCAAAAAATTTACCAGTAGTGATAAATCCCCACGGTGGTCCATGGTATCGAGACAGTTGGGGATATAATGCCGAAGTTCAATTTTTAGCCAACCGAGGTTATGCTGTACTACAAATGAATTTTCGCGGCTCCACTGGGTATGGGCGTACATTTTGGGAAGCCGGTTTTAAACAGTGGGGCAGAAAAATGCAGGATGATATTACCGATGGAGTTCAGTGGCTTATCGATCAGGGTATTGCCGATCTAAAGCGTATCGGTATTTATGGGGGTTCCTATGGTGGTTACGCTACCTTAGCTGGAATTACTCTCACTCCTGATCTTTACGCTGCTGCGGTTGATTATGTTGGAATTTCAAATATATTTACCTTTCTCGAAGCTATTCCTCCCTACTGGGAGCCGTTACGCCAGCAATTTTATGAAATGATCGGCGATCCCAGTAAAGATAAGGAGCTTTTGGAGTCGGTTTCTCCATTATTTTTAGTAAACCAAATCAAAACTCCACTTTTTATTGCCCAAGGTGCTAATGATCCCCGGGTAAAAAAATCCGAATCCGATCAAATTGTTGCCGCGTTGGAAAAAAGAGGAATTAAAGTTCAATATATGGTGAAAGAAAATGAAGGTCATGGATTTGCCAACGAAGAGAATCGATTTGATTTCTATCGAGCCATGGAAGAATTCTTATCAGAACATTTAGGTGGAAAAGTTGAACCCTAATGTTGGCCAAAAAGTTTTTTGATTTCCATGAATAATTGAGTCTAAAAAAATTGAAGGAGGGATTTTCATGGCCGATGAAAACCATGATTGGTCATTGAGTGGCATTGCTTTTGCCGGATGTCTTTTTATTGGAATGGGTTTGGGAATTCTTTTTAAACATACCTGGGCAGGAATTATGATGGGACTTGGAGTTGGTTTTATCGTTATGGCTATTTTAAGGTGGAAAAATAAAGTTTGAGTTTCTTGAGGTGATGTTTTTCCACCAATGAAATTCTCTGGTTTCTAAATGTATAGGAATTTATGCAATAAATTTAAAGTGGGGATTTACCCCCACTTGTCACCTTCTTCCATTTCTTTTTCCTCTCCCCTGATAGGAGAGTCACTCTTTTCTTTCCTCGCCCCTCAGTACGCTAGGTCAGGGTGAGGAGGTAACTATTTTCATCCTCATCTGTTATCACCAAAGTTGCATGAAAGTCTATTCTGATAACTTACGGGCATGATAAATCAAGCCCCTACAAAAGATTTTTAAAAAGCGTCATCCTGAGGGGTGCTTTTCCGCGTGAGGATCTCATCTTTTAATTTTATCTTTTATCCTTTAATTCTTTTTTTATTCACCCCCTCCCCCATTCTTCCCATCGCTCCCTCAGCCTTTATCGTGTCTGATTAATGTAGCGGACCTGCCATGGCATGTCGTATCTTGGATTTTCTCTATCATTTAGTGCTGCTAAGCAACACAATGGTCGCTCCTGTTAAAAATTATTAAAAATTTTTTTGAAAGAAGGTTCCTTCATTCTGGTTTTGATCAGATTGAATGATACAATAAATGTTGTATTTATAGATTTTTAAACATGAAAAGTTATAGCTATTGACTATAAGGAGGGATTACAATGTCCTATCGATTCAGATTTTTGCACTTTTGTTCTTTTTTATTGATCTTTTGTATAGTTTTTCTTATTTTTGTTGACCAGGGAAATGCTCAAGATAATCCAACCAATTACTATCAAACTCTTCTTGATCGTCTGAAAAATGGCGATACCAGTATCAATTTTGCAGAATTACGAGTACTTTACGCTCAGCTCCCCACCTATAATCCCTATAAAATAATGCAGGATCTTAAGGAAAAAGAGGATCAAATGTGGCAAGAGTATAAAAGCGGCAACTATGATAAAGCCTTAGAAATAGGAACCTCGATTCTGGAAATGAACTATTTAAGAATTATGACCCATTATATTTTTTCTGAAGTCTATGGAAAATTAGGTGATACCCAAAAACAAAAATTCCACGAAGATGTCTTTTTTGGTTTAGTTGATTCTATTATTCAATCCGGAGATGGAAAAAGTCCTGAAACAGCTATGACAGTCATCGAGATCAGAGAAGAATACGATGTTCTTGATGTTTTGGGTTTTGAACAAGAATCTCAAACTTTAGTAGAAAAAGATGGGAAAAGGTTTGATTTCCTGGTTGCTAAAAATTCAGAAACTGGAGAAACTCGTGATTTTTATTTTAATATAGACCTCTTTTACGATAAAGCCATTGAAATTGATGAAGAAAGCAGCCTTACTCCAAAAACTACTTCTCAAGTAGAACCAACTTCTGTTATAGAATCGGGAAAATTTCTAGATAATTTATTTATCGCCACCTTAGTCACCGGAACCAAGCAGGAAATCGAGTCATTCATCCAAGATCAAAAAGTTGATTATAGGCTTCGGGATAAAGATGGAAATACGGCCCTCATGATTGCAGCCATGGGTAACAGTAATCTTGAAGTGATAAATTATTTACTTAGTTTAGGGATTGATATTAATACCAAAAACAACCAAGGAGATACCGCTCTTATCAAAGCTGCGAGCTTAACCTCCGAACCAAAAATTATTGAAGCTTTATTAACCGCCGGCGCCGATCCAACTATAAAAAATCTGGATGGTACAGTTGCCTATGAATATGCCCAACTCAATCCAGACCTCCAGGGATCTGAAACTTTAACCAGATTGGGGCAGGCAACAGTGAGTGGGATATCTCCTTCTCCAACATTAACCACTATAGAACCCAGTGTCCCAACTTCCATGATTCCGATTCCTGAACCATCATTATTGCCAATTTCAACACCAACTCCTCAGATTACGGCACTTCCCCAACCAACTGTTGTTTCTGTTCCTCAAAGCTTAATCGTCAGCCCACCACCAGGGTGGATCTCTCAATCCACCGAGGACCCCTCTGAAATTGGGTATTATCAACTTGTCAACCAACAAAATATTGTCATCGCTGAATATCTAATAAATCTTGAAAGTCTTTCCTCTTCTCTTAATCCTAAGGGGTATCTTGGTTATCTTCAGGAAACCTACTTAAAGCCTCCTACCTTTAACGGGTACATCCCTCAGCAAACCATTGATACCAATTTTTTAGGTCTTCAAGCTTTACGCCATGATTTTCTCTTTACCATAGATAACTTGCAACTTAAAGCAATGGCAATTCTTATCGTCCTTGGAAATAATGCTTATTCATTCCTCTTCTATTGTACACCCAACGATTTCCCCAGCTTAGAAGCTACTTTTATTCAAGCGCTTTCCACGGTCTCTGTTCAGGGTTCTACCGGATCCCAGCCAATTCAATCAACGACTTCTCTACCTCCAGTTGATACCCTGACTTCACCAACACCCCAGCAATCTCTCGCTGGGAACTGGTATCAGGATCCATCCAATACTTTTAGTGTTCCTTTACCTTCAACCTCTGCAAAAAAACAGGATATTCAGAATGGAGTTGTCTACACCAGCCCAAATAACGGTGAAATTTATATAATGACCTTTTCCTCAGAAATGGAAACTCAAAACACTGTGAGTGGACTGGCTGGTGGGAAAAGTTTCCGAGCTGAAACGACTTTAAACGCCGGAAACCGGCAATCTCAGGTAAAAATTTATAGTTTTACTCAAAACAATATGAATTATGCCATGCTTATTTCATCATATCCTGGAACACCGGTTTTGGTTATTATTGTTATACCAGCCGATCAATACAATGCATCACAAGCTTGGATGATTTCCACTATAACTGGAATTCAATTTAGGTAGATAATGGACGTGATAAACTGACATCCTACGGTTTTAAATATTTTGGTAGAGGCGGGTAAACCTGCCCGATTTTTTAATTTTCTTTACTGGTGCTTGGTTTTAAGCCCCTTCTCAATCCGTCATTGCGAGGAGTCTAACCGTTTTTTGGTTGGACGACGTGGCAATCTCATTTAGAAAATTTTTAAAATAATCAAAAGATGAGATCCTCACGGCTTCAGAATACAAAGCCTTAGGATGACGCCTCCGGTGTCAGATGAGATGCTCAATCTCTCAAAAAGCGCGAGTTCAGGATGACGCATCACTATAATTCCTTCTCCCTTGATGGGAGAAGGTTAGGATGAAGGTAAAAACCTGGAATGAGATCCTGGTTAGTTTTTCAATATGAGTTGCCCAATAAAAAATCATTCCGGTATGTTCAGCATAGAAAAATGTTTTTAAAGAAAAAGATAAAGATTGATATTGAGAGATTCTCTCGTCGCAAAGGACGCTCCTTAGAATGACAATGA
>NZ_DAOLQM010000075.1:0-8473 GCF_035418125.1 Atribacter sp.
AAAAAATAATTTTCATAAAAAATAAAGGGATTATCCCGTTGGGAAAATCCCTTTATTTAATGCCTTCTTTATACATCTCGAGTATAGACCTTCTCAACTCTTTTTATCGCATAAAACAGTAAAAGTGAGATGATAACGGCACTTCCGGCTTGTATCAAGTTTCCCTGTATTTCAAACAAAGCTGCTCCCATGCCATAGAGACGTGTTCCAACCAAAAAATAACCAAAAACCATTTCTAAAACCGCAAGAATAAGAATGGGAACTCTTTTTCCGGCACTCATATCTTTCGAAGCAAAAAAACCAACGATTAGCCCTTCTATTCCTTTGATAATAAGAGTAAATGGTGCCCAGTGAGCATAGCCAGTAAGAATATCAGCCAAAGCTGAACCCAACCCACCGCCGATCATCCCAATCTTGGCACCAAAAAGCATAGCAAAAACCAAAATAACCGCATCACCAAGATTAATATACCCCTTGGTTTGCGGTATCGGTATTTGCACCACCATGGTAACTACGGTGACTACTGCCACTGACAACCCGGAATAGGCGATTAATTTCGTGGTTTTCATTCCATCTCCACCTTAAAGAAATTCTTTAGCTCTTATTATTCTATTCCTGGGGAAATCCCATTTCAAGGTACATTAATCTTTTATAGAGCGGTTAGCTTTTAATAGCACCAAAGGTAAGACCACGAACTAGATATTTTTGAACTATCAAGGCAAAAATGAGCACCGGAATGGTAGCAACTATTCCCACCGCCGCCATTTCCCCCCATATTACACCAAGAACTGATAGGAAAAAAGTTACTGTTGTTGGTATGGTTCGAGCGTTAAAGCTAGTTAGAAAAAAAGCCAGAGAAAATTCGTTCCAGGATTGAATGACACAAAAAATGGAAGTGGCAGCAACCCCCGGAGCAATGAGTGGGAAAATAATCCGTCGTATAGCTTGAAACCTTGAACAGCCATCCACCCAAGCCGCCTCTTCCAGCTCACGAGGAATATCTTCAATAAACCCTCGCATCATCCAAATAGTAAAAGGAATATTAAAACTTAAATACACAATAATGAGAAGGAGATGGGTATCAAGAAGTCCAATAAAACGCCCCAGAAGGAAAAAGGGTATAACCACTGCCATCGGTGGTAACATACGGAGTGAAAGAACCCAATAGGCTATATCTTCTTTTCTATTGAACTGAAAACGAGCCAACCCATAGGCAGCAAAAGTGCCTAATGCTACAGAAACCAAGGTAGTAAATAACACCACAATGATACTATTGTTGATATACATAAACATATCCCGTTTTTGAAATATTGCCCGATAGTTTTCGAGAGTGGGTTGGAAAAACCAAATCGAAGGATCAATGGTCTGTACCCGAGTTTTTATTGATGTCATAAACATCCAGACAAAAGGAAAAACACAGATAATAACCACCAAGGCAATAAGAAGATCTAAAATAATATTTTTGACCTTTCTTCGTCTTGTGTAATTCATTAATGGTGACATCTAAAACTCCTCCCTGGTTCCTCTTCTCATTATCCGAAGCAAAATATTCGTCAATATTGTAATGATAACCAGCAAAACCATAGCATTCGCCGATGCTCGTCCTATCCAGTTGGTATGTCGAAAACCGAGTCGATAGATATGCATACTCATTAACTCAGTGGCATTTCCCGGCCCTCCTTGAGTCAAACCATAGACAATATCAAAGATTTTTAAAGAGTCTATGGAACGAAGTAAAATAGCAATAAAAATCATCGGCTTTAAAAGAGGAAGGGTAAGATAATAAAAAATTTGCAGAGGTGAGGCACCATCAACGACCACTGCTTCGTAGGGTTCTTGAGGGAGAGATTGTAAACCGGCATATAGAATAAGTGCAACAAATGGAGTCCATTCCCAAATGTCAACCATCATGACTGACCAGAGAGCGTTTTCATATCCTAACCAGTTAATTTTCGCAATAGAAAATAAAGAAAGAATATAATTAAGAACGCCATATTCGGTATTGAGCATCAATTTCCAGATGAGCGAAATAATAGTGGGGGTGATCACCATGGGTATGATTAAAAAAGACATCCACAATCTTTTCCCTCGAATACGACGATTAAAAAGTAAAGCAATAGCCAAACCCAACACGAATTCAATAACTACGGTAAAAACCATAAACCAGAGGCTAATTTTCATCGAATGCCAAAAATCTTTGTCTTCAAAAGCCAGATACTGAAAATTTTTGATTCCAATTAATTTGTGTTGTTCCCATCCCATCGTTAAATCATAATTGGTGAAACCCATATACCAGAGAAATATAGTGGGAAAAATTACAATCGCCACCAAAGTAAGCAGCGAGGGCAATAAATACCAATAATGTTCTTTCTTTTTATTCTTCATCGATATTTCTCCAGATCGGGGAGGGCATTGTCCCTCCCCGATAGTAATTCCTATTCAGCCATAATATTTACGCATTCAGCTTGGGCTTTATCCATGGCATCTTTGGCAGATATCTGTCCAGCTAACACGTCGGAACCATAGGAACCGGCAATTTCTAAAACTTTCATTAGTTTTGGATGTGGAGGTAACCACATCATACCATCTTTAACTAAATTAGCTGCTCGGCCTAAAGATTCTAACTGAATCGGGAAGGTCCAGTTAGCGGCAACCAGCTCTTCATCAGTATAAACCGATTCTCGTACTGGGGTACCGCCCAGCTTTACATAGTCTTTCGCTTTATATTTGCTGGTCATCCAAATGATGAACGCCCAAGCGGCTTCCTGCCGTTTCGCATCAACATCACTGGAGATACCAACATTCCACCCAGCTAAAACTCCATAAGCACCGGCTGGTCCACTGGGAGGTGGCACAAAACCGACCTTATCAGTAATAGCTGATTTGGTTGGATCAATAACCCAAGGAGTAAGAGCAGTTGAGTCAAACCACATTGCTGCTCGGCCAGAAGTAAAAACTGAAACTGCTTCTTCATGGGTATAAACGGCAATATCAGGAGGCCCTTGATTTAAAAGATCCACAAAGTACTCAAGAGAAGCAACTGTTTTTGGATCATTCAAGAGGACATCCCAGGTTTTTTGGTCGAGGATTTGACCACCCAGTTGGTACATAACCGTCAGCCAACCGGAAGCAAAATGAATTCCTCTTTGAGCTCGCATCCCTATACCATAGAGGTTTTCTTCCTTCCCTTTGAAAAACTTGGCCATTGCTAATAAATCATCCATGGATTCGGGAGGTTTCTGGCCGTATTTTTCAAAAAGATCAGTCCGATAACCAACATAACGAGTTTCACCAGCTACAGGAATTCCACTGATGACTCCATTAAAAGTCCCAATTCCATCCCGGTAGGCCGGCAAGATATCGGCATAATCATACCAATCAGGTGTAATTTCTTTATTATCAAGAAGTGGCTGTAGATCAAGGGCTACTCCACTAGGTGCATACTCAGCCATATTGAAAGCATCGATGAGTATAACGTCATAGACACCAGTCTTGGCTTCGTGTTCTAATAGTAGTTTCTGGCGGAGTAAACCTTCTTCAATAATATCCCACCGAACCTTAATTCCTGTCAATTCTGTAAACTCATCAACCATTGCCTGCATGGCATCAGTGGTTGGATGCGAGGTAAAAGCACAGGTAATGGTTGCCCCATCGAATTTCTCTTTAATCATGTTTGCCCAGGTAGCAACCTCGGCTGGAACTTCTGCCAAAACAACACTTGCCAATGAAAAAACCAACAAGATTATTAATGGAATGATAAATTTACGCATTTCACTTATCCCCCTTCTTCAACTATTATCTGATAAATAAAAAATGTGACCCATAAAAAGCTATGCCATCACCTCCCTTTTGTTTTCTTTATATCTTTTCCCCTACCACAAAGTGTATCCTCCATCAACAACGACAATTGATCCCGTCATAAAGTTAGAAGCTTCCGATGCTAAATATATGACGGTTCCCTTGAGTTCATTAGGATTCCCAATTCGCTTTAAAGGAACCATCTCCACCACCTGGTGATAAAAATCCTGGTCGGCTTCAAAAAACTTGATATTCGGTTCAGTCAGGAAATATCCGGGAGCAATTGCATTGACGTTAATGTTATAAGGAGCCCACTCAACAGCCAAAGCCCTGGTTAAGGCAGCGATTGCTGATTTTGAAACATCATAGGATCCACCATGTACTCCCTTGTTGATAATTGACCCTGAAATCGAAGCCAAATTGATTATCTTTCCTTTTCTTCGTTTAATCATTTCCTTCCCCACCGCCCTGGAACAAATAAACATACCGGTGAGATTGGTATCGATAACGAAATTCCATTGTTCTAAACTGGTTTTTTCTGGAGGGAGATTAATTCGACCAGTGGCAGCATTGTTTACTAATATATCGATCTTTCCGAACTGATCAATTATTTTATTCACAACTTTTTCAATTTCAGCTTCTTTAGTTATATCTACTGCATACCAAGTACATTGCGGATTAATCTGAGCAATTTCCTTGCCAGTTTTCTCCAGTTCCGATTGATTTCTCGCTACTAAAATTGGTGTGGCTCCGGCTTCAGCTAAAGCGGTAGCAAATGCTTTCCCTAAACCTTTACTCGCTCCAGTTATCAAAGCTATCTTTCCACTTAAATCAAATATTTTTATGGCATTATCATGCATTCGAATCCCTCCTGACTAAGAACTAAGAATTATAATTAACCTCAACCGGCATCCGGATTTTTGCTGATTCCATAATGGCGAGAATAACCTTGCTGACCCGGTATCCATCTTCAAAGTCGACAATAAACTTCTCACCAGTCCTTAATCTATGAATAAAATCCCGAATGCTTTCATGAGCAAAACCACTCGGCTTACCATGGATCGTGGGCATTACCAAGATATCAGGATGATCACTCTTTTCGGGGAGATAGCGCTCAATGGCTTGGTTATTGGTCAGATCCATATTGAACATCCCTTTGCTCCCCAAAATATTCAGTTTTATATCATTCCAGTTGGGATGGGAATTTGGGACAATCCAGTTGTTTTCAATGCTGGCAATAATCCCGTCTTCCATTTCTAAAACACTTTGATAAATATCGGGAATATTTACTCCCAATTTAACTAAGACCTCAGATCGGGAAACTGAATATACCCTCTTAACCTCTTTTCCGGAAAGAAATCGAAGGGTATCAACCGTATGACTCCCTAAAAACCAAAGGATGGATGACTTTTCGGCCCAGGATAACATCTGGGTGGGAACATAAATGGTATCATTCAAACGGTAGTACATGGAAATTATCTCACCGATGGTTCCCTGGTCAATATTGTTTTTGGCAACGACCAAAGGTGGATTCCAACGAGCGTGGAAATCAACCATGGCTCGTACTCCTGATTTTTCATAGGCAGTCTTCATGAGTTTTAAGTCCTCATGAGTGGTCGCTAGTGGTTTTTCCAAAAGAATATGCTTACCTGCTTGGCAAGCAGCAATAAAAGGTTCTTGATGGGCAAAGTCGGGTGTTGCAATCCCGACGGCTTGTATTTCGGGATCTTTTAACATTTTTTCTAGATCAGTGTACCAACACCGGGCATGATATTTTTCCGCCAGGGCTTTAGCTTTCTCCTCAACCTTATCGCACACTGCGATCAGCTCTGAATATGGTTCAGTTGAATAAATCCATGCATGAGAATTTCCCCAGATTCCAGCACCAATTACACCAAAACCAATTTTTTCCATCCTAAACCCTCCATCAACGGATTATTTCTAAACTAAATATATTTTCCATTACCAGAGAGGCTCCCCAAAGCGGTTCGGTTTCCTGATGAAAACTACTCAATTCTAATTGAATATTGCGCGCTAAAGGTTCCAGAGCTTTTTCTTGGACTTTTTGTTGGACCGAGCTTAACATTTCCTCGGGCTCGATCCGAGTGAGCCCTCCGGTAAAAATTATCTTCTCGGGAGCTAAAATATTAGTAAGGATTACAGCTATTTCCCCTAAGGTGGAATAGGCTTCCAAAGTCATTTCCTTTATCGAGGGTTTCCCAATTTCATTCCGTAGTATCCGAGTCGCATCATCTTCTCCGGTATATTTCCTTCCCATTCGTTTCATCAAGGCTGGAAGTGAAACCATCGATTCAACACAGCCAGTTTTCCCGCAAAAACAAAGATTTCCATTTGGGATCAAAGGAATATGGCCGATTTCTCCAACGCCATCTAAAAAACCCCGATATATTTTCCCCTCAATGACAATTCCTGCTCCTATCGCCTCACCGCAGTTGATACAGATAAGATTTCGAGAATTTTTTCCACTTCCGAACCACATTTCACCTAAGGTGGCTGCAGTGGTTCGATTATCAACTAAAATAGGGAATTCTTGAGCCACTCCAGCCGAGAGCATTGAACCAATTGGAATTCCTTTCCATCCAAAATGGGCTGAATATTCAATAATTCCCGAACTATGGTTGACTATTCCCGGAGCCCCTAAACCGATACCGAGACAGGTTGTATGGGGAAATTTTGCAAGGGCTGCATTCACAAACCAAGCAATCTCACCAACTGCTGCCTGAGGAGGTTCTTTGGTTAATAAAGTCAAGGATTCACGACTAAGAATGGTTCCTTTGAGGTCAACAACAGCAACTTCAACATCTCCTAAGTCTTTAAGAAGAACACTGAGAATCATCGGCCCATGTGGATTAACTGTGAGAAGCTCGGGTTTTCTCCCCAGGGGAGCATCTTCCTGGCCATTTTCAACAATTAAGCTCTGCTCAATTAAGTCACGAATAATACCCGATACCGTCGATTTACTAAATCCAAAGTGCGACCGTATCTGGGTTCGTGATGCCTGTTCTTTTTCCCAGATATACCGGAAAACCATTTTCTTATGGATATCATTAATTCGAGAACTGGTTAGAGTAGTCATCATCATAACATTTGTTCGATTCGAGAACGAACTATTAATATTTTAGCCAATAAATTGAATTAATGTCAACGGAAAAGAATGTTATAATTGACAAAATATTGTTGGGGAGGATGAGCATGAATTTCCCACCGCTAATCCAGTCTCTTCTGAAATCTCTTACTCTTGAGGAAAAAGTTGGACAATTATTTCTTTTAGCTTTTGCTGGCA
This sequence comes from Atribacter sp., assembly GCF_035418125.1. Lineage (NCBI taxonomy): Bacteria > Pseudomonadati > Atribacterota > Atribacteria > Atribacterales > Atribacteraceae > Atribacter > Atribacter sp. The sequence goes on from NZ_DAOLQM010000075.1 coordinate 7,103, forward strand.
ACAATCTTAACCCGATAACACCACTTATTGTAGATTATGGCTTAGGTGGCTGTTATTTGAGTCAGGAAAATGCCTCCAATCCTGAAGAGGCTAAAGAATTAACTCAATCACTCCAGAAACTTACTCAAAATACTTCATATCAAATTCCTCTCATCTTAGGAGTTGACCACGAAGGAACCTGGGGGGTACTGGTTCCGTACAGCACAACCGGGCCAGGTAATTTGGCTTTAGGTGCAGCTGGAAAACCTGAGTTGACTCATAAAATATACAATATTTTTGGGAAAGAAATGCTCTCATTTGGCTTCAATGCCATTTTTGCCCCCTGCGCTGACTGCTATTCCAATCCACAAAATGCCATCATCGGTATGCGATCCTTCGGTGAATATCCAGAAAGAGTAGCTGAACAGGTTGAAGCTGCAGTCAAAGGAGCAAATGCCAGTGGTATAATCACAACCTTGAAACATTTTCCCGGACATGGAGATACTTCCTTAGACAGCCATCGTAGTCTTCCTACAGTGAATAAAAATTTCAGACAATTAGAACAAGAGGACCTTTATCCTTTTCAGCGAGGGATTGATGGTGGGGTCGACATGGTCATGACCTCCCATATCCTTTTTCCACAAATCGATTCCATTAATCCTGCCACTTTATCCCCCTTGATTATGGGCCATCTTCTTCGGAAAAAAATGGGTTTTAATGGGGTAGTTCTCACCGATAGTATGAATATGGGAGCTATAAAGAAAAATTACCCTTCCGATGAAGCCACCATCAAGGCCATTCAAGCTGGAGTTGACATGATCATGCTAGCCGAAGAACATTACGACCATAATTCCTCAATTTATATCGAACAGCACATGACGCTTATCCAGAGTGTCATTCAAGCGGTAAAATCAGGAAGGATAACTCCTGAAAGATTAGATGAGGCTTCAGGAAGAATTTTAACACTGAAATTCAATAAAGGGATTTTCCCTGTTCCATCGAAGACATTTGATTTAAAACCACAGTTTGGATTGAGTAATCATGTATCAGTGGCTCTTGAAGCGGCGTCTTCGGCAATCACAGTTTTACGGGATCGTTCACAATTATGGCCAATAAATTTAAATCAACCACTTATTATCATTAATTGTGTCCCACGCGATGCCTATGCTATTCTCTCTCACACCAGAGGTATTGGCCCTAACCAATCGGAACCGGCATTTGATATCTTTCAAAATGAACTCATTCGGTTAGGTGTTGATATCAAAGTTTATCACTATGAAGATTTGAAGGACGAAGCTATTCCCGTGCCATTACTATCAGCTAATTCCTTCATTGCAGTGACTGAAGATTATCCACTTCCCGGAGCGGATTTTGAAACCAATCTTCAAAAAA
>NZ_DAOLQM010000076.1:0-8401 GCF_035418125.1 Atribacter sp.
TTCTCCCCAACTTGGCTGGTCACCACGAGCACAGCCGGTGGCCATAATGCTTATTACCAAGACAGCTAATATTAGTATGAACAGCAATTTTCCTTTCATAGTTTTTCTCCTTGATTAATAATTTATTGTTTAGGTTCTCATGCCGATTAGTGGCATCAGCTATAAATGAAAATACCAAACTAAAACGTCATTGCAAGGAGCTCAACCGTTCTTTGGTTGGACGACGTGGCAACCCCATCCACTCACTCTGTCATTCTGAGGAGCGTCTTGTGCGACGTGAGAATCTCATCCTTTCCGATTCCACAGTTCCACAATTTATCAATCTTACAAATAATAAAAGATGACACATGAGATTGCCACGACCTCAAAAAACGAGGTCTCGCAATGACGGATTGGATTGATGAGATCCTCACGCCCTCGAAAAACGAGGGCTCAGGATGACGGCATTTTTAAGCATTTGTGTATTTTCAGAATAGACCCTCATGCTGCTTTCGCAGTATCAAATGTAAATGGAAACAAAGATTTGACATACCATGGCAGGTCGCTACATTAATCGAGTGCAATACATTGTCACCCTTACGAAAAACAGCAAGGGAGTGACATTTTTTGGTCTTCTTTATCCTCCCAAAGTGACTTTTTGCGAAGGAAAAGCCTTAATGGTATATTCAAGCCAGAAAGTATCTCGGGGTTTGTCGTAAAAAAAAGTAATTTCTCGGCAATGAAGATCACGCGTAACCCCAACTTCTAAACCCTGGAGATTACCGTTGGTAAGATTCCAGGTTCCATCGACCGACAACCTCCAATCTTTATTGATTCTCCAAGTTGTGTCAACTGCCAAGCCCAACCAATCTCCAGTGTCAAAATCATAGCTCCCTTTCAAGGCGATGGAATGCTCGTCATTTTCATGATATTTGAGGCTGAATATGGTATCGGTAAAATCTTGATTCATAAAATCATAACCAGCTTCAATTCCGATTTCCCAATAATTGCTTTTGTAGCTGGCACTAAGGCTAGCATAATTGGTTTCTCTAGTGGTGTAGTCGGTTTTAAAGGGTGTCGCTCCGTCATAACCACTCCGGTTATAATTAAGAGAAACTTTTCCTTGGTCAGAAACCAATTGAGTCAACGAAATGTTTCCTTCCCAGATGTAACGAGCGAAGCCATTTCCATAAAAATCCTGAATAAAATTTATCGAAGGTTTTAAGGTGGTATTTTCTCCAATTTGGTTGGTTCCATCTAACTGTAGCTGAAATCGGTAGCGCTCATCACGGACATTGGTTTCTTCTTCAAAATAGTGTCCTCCAACAAAACTGGTTTTATAATAAAAATCAGATTTACCAATTCGGGTTCGACTTCCGGCAACTTCAAATTCAGGAATTTTAAAAAAATACCTGCCAGGATCACCAGTGAATAAATCACCTTCTGGATCGGCATGTCCATCATAACGGAGGGCATAAACCATGCTTCCCGAGGATTTTTGAAATGAAGCCTGATATTTAAGGTCTTCGTCAATATAATTTCCCCATTGAGAAAGCCTTTTATAATCCAAGATGAGGGTTCCAATTAATTTATCTCCAAAATCATAGGTGTAATTGAGATATGAAGCCAAATTGGAATTTTCATTGCTGGCGTTTGAGTTATAGGTGAGGTTAAGCCGGGTGGTTGACCTTCCTTTTTTGTGAAGTATGGCCAACTGACTGGAAATAGTGTCTTTTTGGTCATCGAGGAGAAGATTATAATCGGTGTTGAAGGTCAGGTCGGTATATTGGTCAAGTTTTTTCTGGTATTGAAGATTGGCTTTGAGTGTACTCTGAGATTCACTTGGATCTCTATAGTAGAGATAAAGTTGGCCTTTTTCGTAGGGATCCTGATGTTCGATATAATGGCGAACTCCGATTCCCCAACCATCTTTTTGGTACCAGTCGAGATATACTGTTCCATAGGAATCATAGTTAACGAAATAATTGAAAAAAAGATTGACATAAAAACCATATGAAGAGGATTGCCCAATAATAGGGATAAATGGAAGTTGTTCCTTTCTGTCGAGAAATATCACATAGTAAGGAAGGGTAAAAATTTTAAACCCAAAATCCCAATAAGATATCCCGTGAAGAATAACTCTCTTATCTGGAATAATTTCAATTTTTTGGGCATCGATATGATAATGAGGTTTTTCTAAATCACAAGAGGTCATGAAAGCTTCGTCTACAGTTGTTAAATCTGGTTCGCGGGTGAGATTTTTTCCTCGAAAGAAAACTTTCCCAACGATTGACCTTCCAGTAAATTCTGATGAGGCATCGAAGAATTCCCAACTATCGGTATCCCAATTGAAATTAGCTTGACTGGCATGAAATTGTTCTTTATTTTCGGTGACTACGACATCTCCAAAAGCCTCTAATTGCTTTTTCTGAAGGAAGATGTGGATTTTTTGACCTTCCAAAACAACATCCTGATAGATCAATTTTCCGTTGATGGCGATTATTTCTTCTCCATCACCATGATAAGTCAGGCGTTCCCCAGTCAGTTCTATAGACTTTTCTTCGGCATTAACCGAAAACGGAAGACAAATTAAAAGGAAGAAAACCAAGACCAAACGACGCATCTGGGATTAATCCCCAAGTATAAATTTAGCCTTAATGATTTTTTCTGCTTCTAAAGTTTCAGAATCAAGATAATAGACAGCTTTTCCAACCTGAAGTTCTCGTTCTTTTTCGGTTATCAATATTTCCCCTTCCATTTCAATTCGTTCTAATTGATTCTTCTCATCATCCTTAGGGAAATAGACAGCCCGGTCAGTTTTTATTGTAGTTTCTTTCCAAACTATATCAGAACCATTTTCGCTCCTAGCTTCTTCGGTTTCTCCATTATAAGTTAAAGTCGGTGCTTTCCAAATAATGGTTGATGTGCCAGTTTCTTCTTCCCGTTCTTTTTTTAAAATGACATCACCAGAAAACTGATATAGTTCTTCATCAAAATCGCCTTCCATCGACGTGGCAATAATCTCGGTCTGGTCGCGGGTAACAGTAACATTTCCTTCAAAGACTCCAGTATTGTCTTTTAAATTAAAATTCAGCTCCTGACATTGAATACGATTTTTTCCTTGAATAGCGATAACCTGGCCAATGGCTACAAAAGTTTCTCCTTTAGAATCATAAGTGATTTTATCAGCACTTTCTAAAAGAACCTCTTTTTTTTCAGGAGTGTTTTCCTCGGGTGTTATAGTTGGTTCCTGAGCATCAAGGCTCTGACCAACTAATAACAAAAAAAATGCAACGAATATGACAAGAACAGTATGTTTTTTCAAGGGTATTCCCCCCTTCGGAGCGAATTAAGTGTATTATATCATTATAAAGAAGGTTCGGTTCATTTTATCTCAAAGGTCATGATTCCGAGTTTTAATTAATAAAAAATTCGCTTTAATAGTATGATGAGATTCAGTGATCAATACTGAGTGGTGAGAAAATCTCCCATTATCCAAAGGGAGAGGGATAATAAAGGTTGAGCTCATCCACCCAGTCAGTCATTCTGAGAAGTCCGGTGTTTTCTACCGGACGACGTGAGAATCTCATTCTTAAAAGTATTTATGAAGAATAAAAAAACCCAAAAAGATGAGATCCTCACGGCTTCGAAAAACGAAGCCTCAGGATGACGCCGGCTGCGTCAGATGAGATCCTCACGCGGAAAAGCACCACTCAGGATGACCGATTAAATGCACACCCCCCTAACCCCCCTCAATGGGGCGAGGAAAAAAATAAATAAAAGAATGAAATAGTTCATTCTCACTTGATGAGAGAAGGCAAAAGTAAAATCTAACCAGGGAGCTGAAATAAATATGATCAAAGGGTCTAAAATTTAGTAACGAGAGGTAAAATATGATACAAGAAACAGCGATGAAGATTATCGATATCCTTGAAAAACGATTTCCCGATGCATGTTTGCTCCTCAATTATAGAAATGCTTTTGAACTGCTGGTTGTAACAATTTTAGCTGCTCAGGCTCCGGATGAAAGGGTCAATCAAGTAAGCCCTTCCTTATTCCAAAAGTATCCCAATCCGGCTGCTATGGCTGAAGCAGATGATGAGGAAATGGATAAAATAATTCAAACTATTAGTTTTTATCGGCAAAAAGGACGTAATATCCGAGCAATGAGCAAGAAGATAATTAAAGATTTCCAGGGAGAAGTTCCTAAAAAAGTGGAAGAATTGGTTCAGCTCAATGGTGTGGGGAGAAAAACTGCTAATATTGTTTTAGCCAATGGCTTTGGCATTCCAGCTATACCAGTTGATACTCATGTAGCAAGGGTTTCTCAAAGACTGGGTTGGTCTGAATTTTCAAATCCGGATCAAATTGAGTCGGATCTTGCTAAGATTTTCCCTCGAGAGAAATGGATAAGAGTAACACACCTCTTAGGATTTTTAGGCCGATATATCTGTCAAGCAAAGAAACCAAAATGCTGGGAATGCCCAGTTACCAATTGGTGTCCTTATCCGGGAAAAACCATTAGTAAGGATTAAAGGAATTTAATTGATGATAAGAATTTGCCGTGATGACCATATCGGCATCCAGGTCAATCTGACCATAAATATCCCTGGAACTTTGTATGATAAGGTCATTGCTTTTTTCTTCAAAAAAACGACCTTCTAACTTCAGTTGAAGGTGGTAATCTGAAAATTGACCTTCACCCTGAAGATTAAGCTGCCCCAGGAAAAACTGCATACAATCCAGATTAAGTGTATCTAAAGATCGATAACTGAGAATGAGTATTGTGTCAGACAAGTCCATATTGGAGAAAAGCCGATAATGACTTCGATTCCGATAGGAAATAATTTCAGAAAAGGGTTTGCTATAACCAATTTCAACGACACTATTGGAAGGTGCACTAATCTGAAATTTTGCCCATAATTTTTTTATCTTTTCCCAGGTTTGAGAATCGATAGAAAGTTCTTCCGGAGTTTCAATCGGTCCCCAGAGAAATGAATGATCTTGGGGAAAGTAGATGTTGAGTTCCAGCTCATGAAACCCTTCACGAAGTATAAAGCGCGGTATTTTTATTTTTTTAACAAATTCCAAGTTCATTTCAGACTCAAAGCTCTTTTCTATAGCTCCTTTCAGCAAGAGGTCAATTTTGAGATCGGATAATTGAATGGTTTTTTTTCCATGAGTTACATTACGGGTGGTAACCACCGGACCTTCCTGCCGGCCAACAAATCGATGTCTTGCCAATCGAGGCTTGATAGGAATACGGAAGCAACGAGGCGGTGTGAGGGCCAAAAAACCTTTTTGAGTTTGAACTTCCAGATAGTAAACGTATCCTTCAAATTCTTGAGGAGAAGAAAGATTATGGAAGCCCCTTTTTTTATATTCGGGAAATTCAACCTGTCGATAATGTCGAGATCGAAAGGAACGATAAAAGAGCCTAGCCTGGCAAGGTTCCCGAGTAGCCCAGCTCCAAAATAAGTTTTCGTTCCCTTCATCAATTTCAATATTAAAAGAAGTGATGAGCTGGAAGGGATCATGCTTAGAAATAACGATTTGATCGTGATTATCTTGGGTATCATATAATTTATGAAGGCTTATCCCATTTTTCCAGCAATATTCTATTTGAGGATAAAGCTTTTCAAGAAGGACAGGCGATAAGGGTTGATCTTGATTGATTAAGAGCTTTTTTTTAAGCAATATTGCTTCTGCGGTGCTTTCTATATCCAAAGAACCAACTTTCATTTCTCTTTTTTCACTCACCTGAAGGTGCTTAATTAGGATTAATTTTTGGTTCATGTAAACTTCAATAAAACAATTTATTCCTGATGGAACCCGAAGATAAAACTCGCCTTCATCGCTCGATAATCCTCTACATATTAGATCAGAGCTTCCTCCCATAAAGACCTTAATATCAGCATCGCTTAACGGAATGGTGGATTCTCCTTCGATCTGCGAGGTGATTGATGAGATATAGTCCCAAGGATTTTTTTTAATGAAAGGAGCAGTATTTGAAACATATATTGTTCCTTTTAAATATGTCATATTTCACCTTTATTATAGAGAAAAAATTTTTGCGATTACCTTTACTGAAAACAAAATAGGAAGTGAGTTTAAAAATAATCACCCTCATCCTCACCTTCTTTTATCAAGGGAGAAGGAATTATTATGATACGTCGTCTTGAGCCCTCACTTTGTGAGGGCGTGAGGATCTCATCTTTTTATTTTTTTTATCCCTTTGGATAAAGGAAGATGGTTCGGGATTCGATTCTTTTCAAAAAAAACTCATATCCCCCTTCATACTTCTTTGCTAAAGGGGGATATTGATTGGTATACAATTATTTTCATCCTCACTTAGTGCTACTAAAGTGGCAGGAGGATCTATTCAAAAAATAAAATACTCCATGCCGTTTTACTTTTGGTATGGAGTATTTTATAAGAATAACTTTAGAAGACGATAACTAATCGTTGAATGTGTATTGCTCTTCTTCTTGCTGCATCACCCTCAATTCGTAAACGATTGTTGCCTTCAACTAAGCTCTGTATAGGAATATTAACTACTTTTGGATTGTCAGGCTCAATGATACTGCTATCAAGGTTTATATTTAATGGATTTCTATTATTGAAAGTAACACGAACTCTTGCTCCAGAATCTCCTTGAGCCCAGATGAAGAGTGTTGCTTTTTCTGGAATTGATCCTGGCGAGAAGGTTAAATCAACATTATTTCCACTGAGAATCTCAAGTGAATAGGTATCGCTTAGCGAAAAACCATTGACCAAGTTCCCGGTATATCTCATGGTTAAGAAATTATGTTCTGCTGCTCCATTTCCAAAATCAAAGTAATAAAGAGTGTTCGTTGGTGTGATGGGGAATATTGGTTCAATTATACCCGAGATGGTTGTTGTTGTAGCTCCTAATCCGGTTACACCTCGGAATTCTGCAGTAACAGAAACTGTAGTTACATCACTTACATCTGGAGCATAATAGATTACAGTTGCTCGCCCCGATGAATCGGTCGCAACCGATGATTTGTTAAAACTTCCTAAATCAGTTGTCCAATATAGAGTCCTTCCATTTATTGGATTGCCATTGATATCCCGTAAGGTTGCGGTAATACGAACTTCATCTCCTGGTCTTGCCGAAAAAGAGGTTGGATTCATTATGATTTCAGACGGTCGGGTTCGACTAATAATGTTCACCGTAGATTGGACATTGCTGGGGGATGCACCTCCGCCCCCAGAGAAATTGACGCTGATTACCGCGGTACTTGGTCGAGTCGTGTTTGGAGCATAATAGTCAACCGAAGATCTGCCATTCGGGTCGGTTATCGTATTATATGACGACAAACTACCATTATCAGTTGACCAGTTAAGATTTGCTCCCCTTAAGGGTCTCCCGTTGGCATCGGTAAGCTGGGCAGTCATTGTGTAGCTGGAACCTGGTTCTATAGTAAAAGAAGAGGGTTCGAGCGACAGAATGGTAGATCGAGTACGAGCGGCTACATTAAAATGTGTTCGATTAACCGCTGATAGAGGGAATTGACGACCACTTTGGTGGGGAGATTCGATAAAGTTTTGAATCTGATTATCTCCAACTGGTTTTGGTGTATAGAGGATTATTAAGCGTTCGACACCAGCTGGTCCGGAAACCGAGCTATTGAGCGCAAGATTGCTACCAGAGCTGATTCTTTGATCGCGGACTAAAATAATAACCCCTCCATCGGAGGTATAGTCAAATATGTTGATATAGCCAGCATTTGAAGCTCCGTACCGTATGGTAATTGGATCTCCTATAAAATAAGTTGCATCTTCACCCCGATCGACAGAAATGTTTACTGATGGAGAACGGGGAATGGATATATATACATTGGGATTTAGGTTGAAACGGAATGTAACTCTTGGTTGAGCGCCCACCGATATCGCGGAGAACGTCATTATTCCCAAAATCATGAGTAAAAAACTCAAAAAGACTGTTTTTTTTCTTATCATGGGAACTCCTCCTTTTTTCTTTTAGCTTTAAAAACCTATAATTAAAAAACCCAATAGCATGATTTCTTATAAAAATTTACACTTTTAATTATATCATACAGGGTCACAAGGAATTTGGTTCCCGAAAGATGAAGTAGTGGTTATAATGGTGATTCTTAGGGTTAAAAATTCGTGAGGATCTGAAAGAAATTTAGAAAAAAACAAATACCAAAACGTCTCTCCTTATCTAAAGGGAGAGGAATTAATTAAAAAGAATTAAAAGATGAGATCCTCACACCCTCAGAACCTGAGGGCTCAGGGTGCCTTTTTTAAACACTTTTTACTTATTTTGGTATTTTCAGGATAGGCTCTCTATGCCTTGCTATGCAGCACCAGATGAGGATGAAAATTTGTATATACCGACCAATTTCCCCCTTTAGAAAAGGGGGTTAGGGGG
>NZ_DAOLQM010000077.1:0-8391 GCF_035418125.1 Atribacter sp.
GGTAAAATTTTAAGCGTCGAGATGGAACTTGCTCGACAAAAAATGGAAGAACTCTCCTTGGGTTTGGCAAGCGGTGATATCCAACCAAATTATCATAGCCAAACTTGTAGTGGATGTTTTGGGAGATCACTTTGCCGAAGAGACGAGATGCGAAGTCGTGGAGGAGAAGATGAAGAGAGTTGAAAATAAAGAATTCCTGGAGCTTATTTCCGATTCTCGACCGGCTCAACAGGAAGCAATCATGGCTGATGAAGATTTGGTGGTGGTGAGCGCTGGTGCTGGCACCGGAAAAACCGAAACCTTAGCTCGCCGCTATGCCTGGCTGGTCACCACTGGACGAGCAAAATTCAATCAAATCCTGACTTTAACCTTTACCGAAAAAGCCGCCCTTGAAATGAGAGAGAGAATTCGAATGCGACTGCGGAACTGGTATAAGCAGTTATCTAATCAGGGAAACTTTCAACATCTTTACGAAGCAATTGATAACCTCGATGAAGCTCCTATATCCACCATTCATTCTTTTTGTATGAGAATAATTCAAAAGGCAAGTTTGTATTTCGATATTGATCCAAATATCCGAGTCATTTCATCACCGGAAGAATTCGGGTTTTGGAATAATCTTCAAAATATTTTAAGACGAAATGACTGGAATTGGTTTGATGAAAACGTTTCTGATCCGGTATGGCAAAGTCGTTTGTCGATATTAAACCAAGAACCATTTTTTCTCCTTTTAAACCATGGTGGTGCTGATGATTTCGTTCAATTGGTTAATAGTCTTTCCGACCTTTTTGGAAGTCGGGGAGAAAATCCAGAATGGCTTTGGCAAAAAGGTGAAAGAGTTGAAAGGGATTGGGAAGAAATCCAAGAAAGCCTCCTATCCTTGTATGCAACTCAATGGGACGAGGAATGGTCGCTGTGGATAGAGCTTATTTTACCTTTAATGGATTTACGCGGATCGAGCAAAGTAATTGGGACCTTTATCGATTTTAATCTAAAGTGGCATAACCGACCAGACAAGAGACAACTGCCATTTTTTATGAGTGATTTAATTGACTCTCTGACTGCCATTGCCAAGAGCTCAAGGAATGCAGTATATCTGGAGATCCAAGATCAGCTTTTACTATCAAGACCTTTCCAGTCTATGATTGAATACCGCAATCAATTAAAAGAGAAGTACCTTCATTTAATTGACATTTTATGTGGGAAAGTTAAATTGTCCGAAGACTTTCGTTGTCGTCAATTTCTCATCCAATCATCAGCTATTTTTTGGCAGGTTTGGGAGGAATTTAAGAAGAAAAAAAGCCTGCTGACCTTTAATGATATGATTGCCTATGCCGGTGAGGCAATAAAACAGTATCCCACTTTAACTTCCCAATATAGCTCTATTATGGTTGATGAGTTTCAAGACACCGATCTCCTCCAGGAATCCTTGATTCGTAATATTGTCCAAAACAACCAGGCCTCTCTCTTTGTGGTTGGGGATTTGAAGCAGTCCATATATCGTTTTCGACATGCCGACCTGAGTATTTTCCATCAATATATTCAAGAAACTCAATATAATTCAAAGAGTGGAAGGCATATCGTGCTTGTTGAAAGCTTTCGTAGTCGGGATGATTTGGTTAGCGAAATGAACAGTTTATTTGGTTTTATCTGGAAAGATGGATTAAGTCAAAAAATCCCCCATGAGTATGATCCACTCCAGGTTCCCAATGAGCTCTCCTGGTGGGAAGAGCGCTCAAAATCGGTATCGGCTTCTCATCTGCGGTTTCTCTTCCTAGGGAACACCGATCAGACGACCAAAGAAACCGAAAGGCGTTGTCTTCTGGCACGATGCTTAGCAGATGAGGTCAATAACTTGGTAGGGAAAGCAATAGTTTGGGATAAAGCAGAAAAAAAAGCTCGCTTGTGTCAGTACCGGGATATTGTAATCTTGGTTCCCACTCGAACTTTTTATAAACCACTCGAGCAAGTTTTACAAGATGAATTAAATATCCCAGTTATTTTCGTTACCGATGTCAATTATTTTTCTCGAGGAGAAACCTTGGATGCCGTAGCCTATTTAAAAACCGTTGTTGATCCCCAGGATGACCTGGCTTTGGCTAACTATCTTTCTTCCCCCTTTTCCGGACTCAGTTTGGCTGAGGTGCATGACTTGCTAGTTAATGCTGATAGATCATTAAAAAACGGTTGGTTGTGGAAAACTTTGCAAGAGAAATATCCAAATATCTGCGAAAAGTTGATTGATTTGAACCAAAAAATGAAATTAACCGGTCCAGCTTCAATTTTGTCCGAGCTTTTAAAAGAATCCTCCCATTTAAAAGCAACCCCACGGTCTTTGCGAAGAAGAGTGGCCGTCAATCTCCGGAGGTCAATTGATTTAGCCCGAGAATATGAAAATAGCATTGGAAACAGCGGATTGGGTTGTACCCATTATTTACAAGATGCCATTTTGAAAGAAGTCAAAAGTGAGGAAGCCAATCCAGTAGGAGAAGAAGAAGATGTAGTAAGAGTGATGACCATTCACTCTGCTAAAGGTTTAGAATTTCCTGTCGTCGCTCTTTTTGGTTTGGAATATACTCCCCATCGACGCCCAAGAAACAAATTTCAATCTTCGCGTGAACTGGGAGCGATAACTAGGTATTTTCCGGATTATTGGGAGATGAATGGTCAACCACTCATGGAGAGTGATGTTGATTTTCCTTCTTATTTTATCGAACAGCAACTCCAGGAAGCCGAGGAAATTTCTGAACAACAGCGGTTATTTTATGTAGCTTGTACGCGGGCTCAAGATACTTTGATTTTATCAGGTGTTTGTCCGATAAGTAACGGAGAAATCGTTATTAAACCTAAAACTTGGTTGAGCTGGGTTTGGGATTGGATTGAAAAGGATAGAAATGAGGACCCTCGGCAATACCTTATCAATTTGTTCCCTGACGGCCAAGATTCTTTATTCATTTCCACTTCAAAAGCAAATGAAGAGATAGAAGATGGAGGGATGGATCTTCCTCGGCAGCCCCTTCCTCGTTTACAACGTTTGACAGCAACCGCTTATGCCTTTTATCGGTTTTGTCCCCATGCCTATCGAATGAGATACCGACAGGGGATCTCTTTACCATGGGAACTTCCTTCTGATGATGAAAAAGGGGGAGCCGATTTGGGGAATATGGTTCATTGGATTCTGGCTCAATGGGATTTTAATGAACAAAATCTGGACCGTTGGTTGCCCCTTCATCAGGATAGATTTCTGGAAATAAAAACACAGCTTCCGATTGAGCTTCGACCATTTTGGAATACTAACCAGGATTGGGAAAAAGTAAGGATTTGGTTAACAAATTTATCTCAAAGCCATCTGGGCTTATCTCTGCAAAAAAATTATAATGACCAAAAACTTGAGCGGGAAAAGCCTTTTGAAATCAAGCTAAATGGAGGATTAGTCTTGGCTGGGATACGAGATCTTTTGTGGAAAGATAATGAGGGGGTTCATATCATAGATTATAAGACATCTTCACCAGATACAACGGTGTATCCCCTCTATCAGGAACAGATGCACTTTTATGGGTTAGCAGCTCGGTTACAATACCCTGAACATCCAGTTCAGATAGCATTGTATTATATTAAGGAGAACCTGTTACAGATTATTAAAAATTTGCCTTCCGAAGACGAAATGATTTCACGGGTTTACTTGGTTGCCAGGAAGGCAGCTTCTCAGGGTGATTTTCAGCCCGGTACCGATAACTGTCCTTCTTGTCCGTGGAAAAGAGATTGCTCCCTCTATCTTGGGAATCAATAAATGATCTTTCTGTATATATATTTTCAACCTTAATCAACCATCAATGTCTATGTTATCTCATCAATACTGGCTAAATACTGATCACAATTTTCAACGATAAATCTCTTTCCTTTTGGTATGATGGTAAATCCCTCATCTTCTAATTTTTCTTTTTGGGCATCAACCCCACCTTGATATTTTTCATTTAAACTTCCGTCAGATTTTAAAGTTCTCCAACAAGGAATTATACTTTTTTCTCCTAAACAGTGAGCTTCTACGGCAGCATGAGCAGCAACCCAGGAAAAAATACCAGTGGTAATGGGACAGGCGATGTTGGTATTGTAATGAGTGGTAAAATAATAGTAAATAGCTATCATTTCTCCATGATTGTTAGAAAAAAGTATAGCTAGATTTATTTTTTAGTTTTAACAGCGAGGATACTACTCTTTACTATAGATAAAAAATATGATATAAGAAAATTAATTTCTAAACATCGCCGCGATAAATAAAAAACCAAAACAAAAGTATAAAAAACTTCAATGATAATAGAAAATATTATTGGTTTTTTTAAATAATGATAAATTAAACCACTACACTTATTTCAGCTTTCTTTATCACAATAAACCCAATAGAAAATATCTACCAAAAATAATATTGTATTGTTTGAATGAATGAAATAATTTTGTAAAAATAAAGAGATAAAAAAAGAAAAATACTATAAAAAGGAGGGAGGAAATAAAGATAAGTATTTATGTAAAAATGCGCATTTAATAATTTTTTGCTACTTATTTTAGTGAAGTTGTGCCAAGTGTAAATATGAAGAGGGTATAGGAGGTAGAGAAGGAAAATATAATATTAATAGTCAAATTAATATTCAAGTAATTTAAGGAGGAGGATTTTTAATGAATAAAAAATGGTTTATATTGACTATAGTTTTGTTGGTTTTTCTTTTTACTGCAGTTGCCTTCAGCGACCAAACTCTCACTAATGTTTCAGGAGAATCAATAGCTTTTACCGATGAGGAATTGGGTACCATCGCTATTTCACCCGAAAGAGAATTTGAAGGAATCACTATTAACATTACTGTAAATGAGGGAGGACCTAAGGGAGGTATTGCAGGACCGCTCTATGAATGGCGAGATGTGTGGGAAAAATTAACTGGAGCTAAACTTAATATTGTAGAAATTCCTTATGCAGCACATTATCAAAAAGCCATGACAGATTTGATGACCGGTACTGGACAGTTTGATGGGTTTTTTATTGGTTCTGACTGGATGGGTGAATTGATTGCTGGTGACTATATCATACCAATCGATGACTATATGAAAGATCCACGTTTCCCCAAATGGGACCCCGATTCCTTGCCTCCATCGATTAAAAATCTCTATACCTGGGGGGACAAATGGTATGGAGCACTTAACGATAGTGATGGTCAAATTCTCTATTATCGAAAAGACATCCTAACCAATCCAGAACATAAAGCCAAGTTTAAAGAGAAATACGGATATGAATACAATGTTCCTCCTAAAACCTGGGATGAGCTTTATGATATCTCAGAGTTTTTCAATGGTTGGGATTGGAATGGAGATGGAGAAGCAGATTCTGGAATTGTTATGCACCTCAAAGTAGGAGCGCAGGGGATGTATCATTATGCATCGCTTTCAGCGCCATTCTGTATTCTCCCTGGTGAAAAGGTCGACAAATACCATAATGTTTACTGGTTTGACCCGGAAGACATGACACCGTTAATTAATGGAGAGGGATACATTAAAGCTTTAGAGTTTCAATTAAAACTTGCTAAAACCGGACCTGATGCCCAGGTAGCCTGGAGTTTGGGTGAAGCCTGGGATTATTTCTTGCGTGGCAAAGCCATTTTTACCTTCTCCTGGGGTGATGTCGGCTCATTGGTTCAAGATGAAGCCCGTTCCAAGATTAAAGGAAAATTAGGTTGTTCGATTCTTCCTGGAACCATGGAGGTTTTCGACCGTTCACAAAACACCTTTGTCAAATTAGATGCTCCCAACGTTTGGGGAAATACCACTGGAGGCTCCTGGCATGGAGTTATTTCCAGTTTATCTAAAAATCCAGAAGTGGTATACCATCTTTTAGCTTTTCATGCTACCAACAAGATTAGTTTTTGGAATGCTTGCCGTGGATGGACAGGTGTAGATCCCGGGGTAAGTTTCCATTTCCTTCCACCTCATGGTACAGCCAGCTTGGAGGACTATATTGCCAATGGATTTAATCCTGATGATGCCAAAGAATATCTCCAAGGTTACTATGATAATTTCTTTGCACCCAACATTGCGCCTTATCTCCGAATTCCTGGTGGAAATGAATACTGGGTTGCTCTCGACCGTCATCTATCTGAAGCCTATACTGGTCAAGTTAACGCTCGAGAAGCTTTAAACCGAACTGCCCGAGACTGGGAAGATGTCACCAATCGGATTGGTCGTGAAGATCAGATAAAATCCTATCAAGAAGCTATTGGTTATACTCCATAAACTTAAAACTAAAATTCGGGGAGGGTTATTTTGTTAACCCTCCCCATAAGGAGAATTCCAAATGGCTGCTCTCAGGTCGAAAAGAATAAAATATTTCTTTATTCTTCCTTCTATCATATGGGTTTTTGCTTTTACGCTTTTTCCTCTCATTTATTCGTTAACTCTTAGTTTTTTTAAGGTTCGTCTTGGGAAACCATTAACTTTTGTTGGTTTATTCAATTTCGGACGCATTCTTCAGGATTATAAATTGGCGCATTCCTTAAAGGTGACATTAGCATACGTTGCGATAACAGTTGCCATTCAAGTAGTTCTCGGTCTTCTCTTAGCGCTTCTTTTTCATCAGGAGATAAAAGGGAAAACCATTTGGAGGGCTCTGCTTATTCTTCCAATTTTTTGTACTCCAGTTGCCGTTGGTTATTTAGGTCTTACTGTTTTTTATGAAGAAGGTGGACCAGTCAACAGCATATTGATGTCATTATTCAATCTAAAAATTCCCTGGCTTTCTCACCCAACCTGGGCTTGGGTATCGGTACTATTGTTGGATATCTGGCAGTGGACACCCTTTTGTTTTTTGGTTATCTTAGCTGGTCTTCAATCTCTATCTGAAGAGGTGTACGATGCGGCATATATCGATTCATCCTCCGAATGGCAGATCTTTCGGAAAATCACCTTTCCCTTGATTCAACCAGTAATTATTATTGTATTACTCTTACGTCTTATCGAATCATTTAAAATTTTTGATATCATTTTTAGTTTAACCGGAGGAGGACCGGGTACTGCTACCGAAGTGTATTCCCTTTACACCTATCGAACTGGATTGCGGTTTTTTGATTTTGGTTATGCATCGGCACTTTCCTATCTTTTATTGGCAATAGTTATGGTGGTGGTCAATCTCTTTTTCAGAAGAATTCGGCAGGTATACGAGTAAAGGAGAAAAAAATGGGTGTAGTAAAAAGGAAATCTCCAGTTTTTAGCTTTATTCGATATGTTTTAGTGGTAATTGTTGTCTGTTGGGCACTATTTTTGCTCTATTGGGGTGTGGTTACCTCCTTGAAGCCACCAGCTGAAACCTTTACTATATCGGGAATATCAATTCCCTTTGTTCAATTTAAACCGACTGCAGAAAATTGGAGAATAGAGTTATCTACAAGAGAAAGTCGTAGTGCATTGTTAAATAGTATTATTGTTGCTATTGCAGCCACGGCTATAGCCTTGAGCTTAGGATTACCGGCTGGATATGCCTTAGCTCGTTTTCAATTTAGACGAGTTAAAAATCGGGATCTTACTGTCTGGTTTCTTTCCCAAAGAGTTTTGCCACCTGTTGCGGTAGTAATTCCTTTCTTTCTGATCATGCGCTCCCTTCATCTGCTTGACCATGTTTTGGGATTGATTTTGATTAATGCTACTTTTACCCTTCCTTTTGCAGTGGTTATAATGCGGCAAACTTTCCAGGAACTCCCTATAGAACTGGAAGAAGCAGCCGCAGTTGATGGTTGCAGTGATTTTGATGCTTTTTGGAAAATTTCACTTCCTTTAGCAGTTCCAACTTTAGTAGCAGTGGCAGCGATCTGTGTAGCTTTTACCTGGAATGAATTTTTATTTGCTTTATCTATTTCTTCGCTTAAAGCAAAAACCTTTCCGGTTTATCTGGCTGGCGCTGAAGATACTCGGGGAGTTCAATTTTGGTTTATTGCAACCAGAACTATTTTGGCTATGGGACCACCTGTCGTTTTAGCACTATTTATTCAGAAGTACATTGTACGTGGTCTAACCTTCGGAGCAGTTAAAGGATAGTGTTTACTCTTCAGCTCCAGATTGGTTAGAATTAAAAAATTACTGTTCGGTTGTTAGAGAAACAATTTGAGAGAAAATAATAAAGTCCGGGTTCTGTCAATTCTGATAGTTGTAGAATTGAAGGAGATTTTGTTTTCTAATTAGAAAGCAGAAAGAGAATTATAAAAAATTACAGTTTAATAATTATCAATCCAAGGATTTTCCCTCATGAATTTAAAAAAATGAGTAATGAAAAAAAAACGTAAAAAATTAAGAATCCAGTAACTTTTAAGAAGCTATTTCTTTTTTATTTTCCAGAATAAAACTCATAATTTTGACTTGATC